>NZ_JBSMDE010000120.1:0-17546 GCF_056497305.1 Caldithrix sp.
CCGGCGACTGGCTAAAGGGCCTGTTCCACACGCAAAAACCAAATCTGTTCAACCTGAGTTATTACCGCAATCCTTTGTTTGATCGGCTGGTGGATCAAGCCTTCCAATTGGAAGCGATTGACAGAACCCGGGCCATTGAGTTGTATCGGCAGGCCCAGAAAATTTTGTATCAAGACGCAGTGGCGATTTTTTTTGCCGATTTAAATGTGCGGTTCGTAAAACGTAAATCAGTGAGCCCATTAACGGCAAATCCGGCTTACGAAATGATCTATTTTTACAATTTGTACAGGCGGTAAAGGTCAAATGGCTTATTTGTTTAGGCGATTCATTTTTTCCATTTTTGTGATTGTGACGGTTACTTTAATCACTTTTGTGGTGGTTAGACTGTTGCCTGCCGATCCGTTAAGCGTTTGGCTGGGCGAACATCCAACGCAAAAGCAAATTGAAAAAGCGCGAATCGAACTGGGACTCAATGAGCCGGTTTACAAACAGGCCTGGAAATATTTAGTGCACATTGTAAAAGGCGATCTGGGAATTTCATTACGCACGCGACGTCCAGTACTGGAAGAGTTGAAAAGTAAATTTGGCGCCACGTTCGAATTAACGACCCTGGCCATGCTTTTTTGTCTGTTATTTGGTATTCCCATTGGCATTGGAGCTGCCCGCTATCCGGACCACTGGCTGTCGAAGGTGGAAAAGTTTTTCTCGCTTTCCGGTGTGGCTATTCCGATTTTTTGGCTGGGAATGCTGCTCCAGATTGTTCTGGCGGGGTGGCTGCAATGGTTGCCTTTGCAGGGGCAAAGCGTTTTGCCGCCGCCCACCCATCGATTTACAGGGTTGTTGCTGTTAGACGCTTTGTTGAATTTTGAAATGGACAAATTTTACGATGCCTGGCAACACATCGTATTGCCAGCCATTACACTATCGATGGCCAGCTTTGGAATTATTACGCGAAACGTGCGCAATGCCATGTCTGAAGTGCTGGCAAAAGATTACATCCGTGTGGCACGGGCGTTTGGAGTACCCGAAAAACGCATTTTATTCCGACACGCTCTAAAAAACGCTTTAATTCCTGTGGTTACGGTTAGCGCACTGGTTTACGGTTATTTGCTGGGCGGTACTTTTTTGGTGGAACGGGTTTTTGACTGGCCTGGTCTGGGGCAGGCAGCCGTGCTGTCGATTTTAACCAACGATATGCCCATGGTAACCGGTGTTGCTTTACTGTACGCACTGGTTTACACAGGTATTAATTTGCTTCTGGATCTTATCTACATGTGGATTGATCCGCGAATTTCCAGAGATTAACCAGGGAGAAGGCATTGGCAAAACCGAGCGCATCAAAAACCTTTTACTTGAGCACCCTGTTTTTACTGTTTTTGATCATTGCGGCGTTAACGGCAAAGTGGATTACTCCGTTTCCTGAGGATGCCGGCAGCGCCATGCATTTTGCTGAAAAATTGCAGGCGCCATCCATGGTTCATCCATTTGGCACCGATTCGCTTGGCCGGGACCTGTTTACTTTGATTGTTTTTGGCGCCCGTCTTTCATTACTTGCCGCGCTTGGTGTTGTTGGTATTGCACTTTTGATCGGCGTGCCTCTGGGCTTGCTTGCCGGTTTTAAAGGCCGTTGGGTGGACGATCTTGTGATGCGTATTTGCGATGTATTCCTTGCCTTTCCGCCTTTATTACTGCCGGTTATTCTGGCGGCTGCCCTGGGGCCAAGTCTTAAAAATGCGGTCATTGCCGTGGCCATTTCCTGGTTTCCATGGTACACGCGCATTCTGCGGGCTCAGGTACTTACCGTTAAAAAAATGCCGTTTGTGATGGCTGCCCGGGCATCGGGCGCTTCTTCCCTGTACCTGATGCTAAAGCACATTTTACCAAATAGTTTTGGGGCCGTATTGGTGCAGGCAACGCTTGATATGGGCTATGCGATTCTGGCGGTGGCAGGTTTGAGCTTTATCGGTTTTGGAGCCAGACCACCGGCCATTGAATGGGGATTACTCATTACCTTATCCCGATCAACATTTCTGGATTATTGGTGGACGGCGTTCTTTCCTGGATTGGCGTTATTTACAACGGTATTTGCCTTTAATCTTGGCGGCGAAGGATTGCGAAAATTTCTATCGGATGGGGGCAAAGCATGAGCGCTCCCATCCTTTCGGTAAAAAAGCTAGTGGTAAAAAACGACGACCTGGTTTTGCTGGATGGAATTTCTTTTGAAATTAATAAAGGCGAAACTTTAGGCATTGTTGGCGAAAGCGGCTGTGGTAAATCGATGACCGCATTGACTATTATGGGGCTATTGCCAGAAGGATTGAAGGTGGCCAGCGGAGCCATTTATTTTAAGGAACAGGATTTACTATCCTTAAAAAACAGCGAGTTGCAGAAGATTCGCGGTCGTAAAATTGCGTTGATTTTTCAGAATCCGCAGGCCGCGTTAAATCCCATACGCACCATTCAGGAGCAAATGGACGATGTGATTCGCGCCCATTTTCAGGAAAATAGAGCGCAACGTAAGAAGCGCATGCTACATTTTTTGGAACAGGTGGAATTGCCAGAACCGGAAAGATTGGTCGCCAGTTATCCCTTTCAATTAAGCGGAGGAATGTTGCAACGCGTATTAATAGCCATGGCGCTATGTCTGGAGCCCGAAATTTTAATAGCCGATGAACCAACCACGGCCATCGATGCCGTGATTCAAATGCAAATCATTGAATTGCTCAAAAAAATTCAAGAGCAAACGGGCATGGCAATGTTGATTATTTCACACAATTTTGGGGTTGTGGCCAGACTTGCGCAAAAGGTTCTGGTGATGTACGGCGGACGGGTAGCAGAATACGCGCCAGCAACTAAAATCTTGAATCAACCGCTACATCCTTACACCAAAGCGCTATTGAACAGTCGTCCTACCCTAAATCAAAAAAAGAAGCTTGCCACAATCCAGGGCAATCCTCCATCGGTCGGCGAACTGCAAGAGTACTGCAAATTTTTGCCGAGATGTCCAGAAAAAATAGCGATGTGCAGCCTAAAGGTACCACTGCCGGTTTTGGTAGAAGGGCGCAAAGTAGCCTGTTTTTTGTACGGAGAAAGCAAGGATGAACAATAGCTCGAAACCATTTTTAAAAGTACGGGAACTGTCCCATTTTTATCGATTCAAGAAGCGACAGATCCAGGCTCTAAAAGCGGTTTCTTTTACGCTTGAAAGAAATAAAGTGCTGGGCGTGGTGGGCGAATCGGGTTCCGGTAAGTCAACCATGTTGCGTATTCTGACCGGCCTGGAAAAAATGCAACAGGGTGAAATTGTATTTAAAGGTGAAACATTTGCCCGCTTGTTCAAAAAACAAAAACGGAAATTTTACCAGACCGTCGGGCTCGTTCTTCAGCAACCGCAGCTCTCTTTCGATCCACGCTGGTCCGTGGCAAAATCCATTGAAGAACCGTTAGTCATCCATGGTGTTGGCCTTAAAGAAGAGCGGGAGCATCGTGTAAAAGAAATTATCCAAAGGGTTGGATTAAATATTGAAGAAGTTAATCGATTGCCGAGCCGGCTTAGCGGCGGGCAACTGCAACGGGCAGCCATTGCGCGTGCCATCATTTTAAAGCCCGAACTATTGCTTCTGGATGAACCGACTGCGGCGCTGGACGTTTCGGTACAGGCGCAAATTTTAAACCTGCTCAAAGAGCTGCAACACACGGCGCAGTTAACATATGTATTTGTTTCGCACGATATTGCCGCGCTGGCTTACGTGGCCGATTATTTGCTGGTATTAAAAAACGGCGCCGTGGTAGAATATGGTCCGGCAGAAAAAATTTTAACGGAACCTGAGGAACCTTACACCAAACTTTTAATAGCGTCTATTTTACAGTAAATGGGAGGTAAAAAACTTATGTCCAGAAAAATTGCCATTGCCGGTGTGCAAATGTATGTCCACCCGCAGGATATGGATTTAAATTTTAAGAACATGGAAAACACCTTAACGTTTATTGCCCAAAGTTACCCGTTTGTGGATCTGGTTTTATTCAGCGAACTTGCACTTTACGGCGCTCCCTATCCTCACTGGCGTAAAGACGCCATTACCATTCCCGGACAATGGATTGACCGCCTGTGCAATCTGGCTGTGAAACACAAAAAATGGTTGGTTCCGGGCTCGTTTTACGAAAAAGAGGGAACTAAGATTTACAATACCGCGGTCGTCATCTCGCCTGAGGGAAAAATTGAAGCACGTTATCGGAAAATGTTTCCATGGCAACCTTTAGAAAGAACCGCGCCAGGGGATGCTTTTTGCGTGTTCGACATTTCCGGAGTAGGGCGTTTTGGCTTGTGTATTTGTTACGATATGTGGTTTCCGGAGGTCTGTCGTACCCTGGCCTGGATGGGGGCCGAGGTGATTTTGCACCCGACCATGACCAGCAGCAACGACCGGGAGCAGGAGTTAATCATTACCCGGGCAAACGCTATTTTTAATCAATTCTATTTTGTGGATGTCAATGGTACGGGATTTGGGGGGAACGGCCGCTCTTTGATCGTCGATCCGCACGGGCGAGTTTTGCAAAAAGTTGGCAGCGAAGCCGCAGTTATGATAGAAATTCTCGATCTGGAGGCAGTACAAAGCGCCCGACAATATGGCGTTGCCAATGTGTCGCAGGTCTTAAAACAATTGGTCCAGTTTGAGCCAACGTTTCCTGTTTACGATCAGGGAATAAAGAAAGGCGAAGGTTTTAAAAATTTTGGTAAAGTGAGTATTCAAAAGAAAAAGGTTCAGGATTAAAGGAAAAATCAGAGGAAATAATATGGAACGTTTTACGCGATCGAAAGAGCTAAAATTACGTAGAGAAGAAGCCGTTCCCCGTGCGCCTTTTCATGTTACCCCGCTTGCGGTAAATCGCGCTAAAGGGGCCTTAATCTGGGATGTGGATGGCAACGAATACATCGATTTTGCCGGTGGAATTGGTACGCTTAATGCCGGACATTGTCCGGATGCGGTGATAGAAGCCATTAATGCGCAAAGTCAAAAATATTTACATACCTGTTTTAATGTATTAATGTACGAACCTTACATTCGCCTGGCCGAGCGAATAAACCAGCTTACGCCGGGTAAATTTCCCAAAAAGACCATGTTTTTTAATAGCGGTGCCGAGGCGGTGGAAAACGCCATAAAAATTGCGCGGGCCGCAACCGGCCGGCCGGCTGTCATTTGTTTTGAACACGCATTCCATGGGCGAACTCTTTTAACAATGACGCTTACGGCCAAAGAAAAACCGTATAAACAAGGGTTTGGGCCTTTTGCACCCGAAATTTATCGGGCGGAATACCCTTACCTTTACCGACTGCCCGAGGTGTTTACCGATCCGGAAAATACCGACACGTATTACGATTATTTTGAGCGTTTTTTTAAGGAAAAGGTGCCAGCCGATAAGGTTGCGGCCATTATTGTAGAACCGGTTCTGGGCGAAGGCGGCTTTATTGTTCCTCCAAAAGCGTTTCTACCCGCTTTAAAAGAGATTGCCCGGGCTCATGGCATTGTGTTCATTGCCGATGAAATTCAAACCGGTTTCTGTCGAACCGGAAAAATGTTTGCAGTAGAACACTACGGAGTGGAACCCGATTTAATGACCATGGGGAAATCCATTGCTTCGGGGATGCCCTTGAGCGCGGTAAGCGGCCGGCAAGAACTCATGGATCAACCGCAAGTAGGAGGGCTTGGCGGTACCTATTCCGGAAATCCCATTGCCTGCAGCGCTGCACTGGCCACGCTGGACATTTACCAGAATCAAAAATTGTGCACGCGGGCCATGGAAATTGGCGCCCGGTTAACAGAGTTCTGGAAGGAACTGCAGAAACGCCATTCATTTATTGGCGATGTGCGCGCTCTTGGCGCCATGGTTGGCGTTGAATTTGTTAAAAATACAAAAACCCGGCAACCGTTTTCCGAACTGGTAAAGAAAATCATAGAAAAAAGCTACCAGAAAGGTCTTATTATCATGTCGGCTGGAACGTACGGAAATGTTCTGCGAGCTTTAATGCCGCTGGTCATTACGGATGAACAGATGACGCGCGCCATGACCATTCTGGAAGAAGTTGTTTTTGAAATAGCGAGAGACTTGCAATGAGAATTTTAATAAGCCTTTTGTTTATTGTTGCGCATCTGCTGGGCCAGGGTACCATGGCGCCCTTTCTGGAAATTTTGCCCTATGCGCCGCCCGAAAATGAGCAGTACCCCATCCACGCTTCTGTGGATCATTTTTATCCCACGCAAACCTCCAATGGTACGTTTAAACGGCTGGATGGGCTGACAGTAAAATCGGTGGATCCGCCGGCTTCAACCTGTGTGGATGGCCAAACCTGTTACGATGGGCATAGCGGCATTGACATCTGGATGCCACGAGGAACGCCGTTGCTTGCCGCTGCACCGGGTACCATTGTGTGGGCGTCATTCGGGCAGGGCGTTAATCCCTGTCCCAACGGCAGACCGCCCAATGGCGATCTTGGGGTAGTGATTATTGATCATCATAACGGATATTATTCTACCTATTTGCATCTTGATCCGCCCATTCCCGTAAAGGTGGGCGATGTGGTGAGTGTGGGCGACACAGTGGGCTATTGCGGCGACACGGGATGCGCCACCGTTCCCCATTTGCATTTTGAAATACGCAAGGGGGCTTATTATTTTGACCAGAATAAAAGCTGGGTGGTCGATCCTTTGGGCTGGTGGGGCGCAACCCCGGATCCCATTAAAGAAATGCGCAATGCGGCCAGTGTATGGTTATGGAAATCCGGTACCCTTATTGACAATGGAGACGTTGGATTCATGTGGTTTTATGGCCCGGATTGGAAACGTGTGGCTATGGGCTATCAGGGTGATGCTTTGACTGCCCCGGCCGTTAAAGATTCTTCACAAAGCCGACACATGGCATTGTGGGGGGCGGAACTGCCAAAACCAGGCCGGTACCAGGTCCAGGTTTTTATTCCTTCCGGAGTTCATGGAGTATCGGCTGCAAAATATGAAATTTTTGTAAAACAACCGGGCGGTACGGCAAAAAAACAATGGGTGATTGTCAATCAGGATTCCATTTTTGATCGATTTTTTACTATTGCTACCCTGGATTTACCTCAGGGCGCCAATTGTATGGTGGCTTTACGGGATGTTGTGCCGGCAAACGCCACGGGAACGCGCGTTGTGTTTGACGCCATCCGGTTTGAAGCCTTAGCAACAGATATTGAACAGGGCAAACAGCCCATGATTCCGGAAAATTCTACCATTCAATTATTACCCAGCCGCCCTAATCCGCTAAAAACGAGTCATGGAAGCTCAGGTACCTTTTTTCGCTTTCGGTTAAATAAAGCGTCTAAAGTGACCATACAAATTGTGACCGTAGAGGGACGACTTGTTAAGACAATATCATTAAATGGTATGGCACGAAAAATTAATGAAATTTTATGGGATGGAAAAGACCAATGGGGGCGAAGTTTGTCTCCGGGCATTTATTTTTTTACGGTTCGTTCCGGTATTGAGCAAAAAGCAGGTAAAATTATTTTAATGAAGTAAGAAGTTTACAGCAAAGAAAGGGCTTAAAATGCAATTTGATTACAAACTATTGATTGATGGGAAATGGCAAAACGGAGAGGGCCAGGCGCCACTCTACAATCCTTTTTCCAATGAACAAATTGGCGTTGTACCAGAAGCTTCGCTGGAACAGGTAAAGGTGGCCATTGGTAGCGCTTTTGAGAACCGTGTAATAATGGAAGAGATGCCCATTCATCGCCGCGCCGAAATTTTAGAAGGAACGGCCCGATTGTTAAACGAAAATAAAGAAAAGATGATTAAACGTATTGTGCTGGAAAGCGGGAAGACCTGGAAATGGGCCGAGGTAGAAGTGGTACGCGGTATTGAAAATTTAAAGTTTGCCGCAGAAGCCAGTAAAAATTTGCACGGCGAAACCGTGCCATTAGACGCTTCCAGAGGTTCCGAAGGCCGGTTGGGATTCTGGTTTCGTGTGCCGGTTGGAGTTGTAGGCGCCATTGCGCCGTTTAACTTTCCTTTGAATTTGGTGATTCATAAGGTGGCGCCGGCCATTGCCGCTGGCAACACGGTCGTTTTAAAACCGGCAACCAATACGCCGGGGCCTGCACAATTGTTGGTTGAGTTGCTACTCAAAGCCGGCTTACCTCCAAAAGCCATCCAATTTTTATGCGGTAAAGGCTCGGTGGTTGGCGAGGCGATGGCCCGCGATGAACGGATTGCCAAAATCACTTTTACCGGAAGTCCAATGGTTGGGAAACACCTTTCGAATATTTGTGGATTAAAAAAATTGACGTTGGAGCTGGGATCGAATTCAGGAGTCATTATTGATGAGACAGCCGATCTGGATTGGGCGGTGTCCAGAACGGTGATGGGCGGCTTTGCTTTTTCCGGGCAGGTGTGTATTTCTGTGCAGCGCATTTACGTTCATCAGAAAATCGCCAGCGTTTTTATTGATCGCTTTGTTGGTGAAACGAAAAAACAAAAACTTGGCGATCCCATGGACCCCAATACCGATGTGGGACCGATGATTTCGGAACAGGAAGCAAAGCGGGTGGAAGAATGGATTAAAGAAGCAGTTGGAAATGGCGCAGAACTTTTAACCGGTGGTCAAAGAAAAGGAACCATGGTTGGACCCACGGTTTTAACCAACGTTAAAAACGACATGCGCGTGATGAATCAGGAAGTGTTTGGACCCGTTGTTTCCATTGTGCCCTTCGAAGATTTTAAAGATGCGGTACGTCTGATAAACGATTCGCGTTTTGGGTTGCAGGCCGGAGTGTTTTCCGGAAATTTTCAAAACATTATGTACGCGATTAAAAAATTAGACGTGGGCGGGGTCATGGTAAATGATGTGCCAACCTATCGGGTGGATCAAATGCCTTATGGCGGAGTTAAAGAGAGCGGTATTGGTCGAGAAGGCGCCCGTTTTGCAGTGGAAGAAATGACCAATATTAAAATGGTCATGTTAAAATAAGGACGGTTCTAAATTACCGAGAGATTTTTCAAGACAGCATAACTGCAACCAAATAAACGGTTGTTGGGAGCAACCGCCAAGGGCACAAAAGGGGCAAAGATTGCAAAGAAAAAATTAAATAAATTTATTCAACGTGTAAGACGAAAGCTAAGCAAAGCAACACAATTTACACCCCTTCCCTTTTTCAAAACGGGAAGGGATGTTTTAAACAACACAAAAATTTTAAATCCCGCCATGGCGGGATAGATTTTACTATAAAAGTATTCTAAATAAATAGTTAAACTGCTGCAGGCAAAAGCTTGATCCGTTTTGATGGATTGCCTAACTTGCCCCTGGTTTTTGGATATTTGGACAAAATGGTTTTGTAATAAAACAAAAGATCAAGTTGAACATAACGCATGGGAAAATGTAAAGGTGAAAAAATGAAGAGTTCGGCTGGAATAAGAGAATTATCAGAAAAAGAGATTGGCGAAAAATTAAAAAAGCTACGTCGCGAAAAAAAATTAACCTTAAAACAATTGGCTTCGTTGGCAGGTTGTACGGACGCCGCACTTTCCAAAATTGAACGGGGCGAAGTTACTCCAACCATCTCTTTGTTAAAAAAAGCGGTAAATGTGTTAGGCGTAACCCTTTCTGAGTTTTTGTCGAATGATGCTCATGAAGAAGATAGCATAGTCATCCGTAAGGAAGAGCGCGTGCGCATCGATTTTCATGATGAAAAAATAGTTTCGCATCAACTGGTTCGTAATTTAAAAAACAAAAAGCTTCAACCGCTTTACGAAATAATCAAACCCGGCGGTGGCTCCGGAGGGGTGTACACGCATCAGGGCGAGGAATTTGGAATTGTGCTTGAGGGCGAGCTGGAAATCACGGTTGATGACCAAACTTACACCATTCGCGAAGGCGACAGCTTCTGGTACCGTTCCACCAGGCCGCATGGTTTCCGCAATAATAGCGACAAAGATGTCAAAGTGCTATGGGTGATTACACCTCCCACCTATTGAGAAAATTTTTTATTGGATGATCTGGCTAAATCGTCGGCCGTTGCAAAACGATTTTTTAATACAACATCGTCCCGGGCCGGGGTACATTCTTTTCTGTTTATTTTACAAATATTTTTTGTCTGTCCGTCTTTTTCGAACCAGTAACCAGTGAAGATGGAGACATTCCCAGTTCATGCTAAACCTCTTTTTAAATTTGAGGTAAATTAAAGATATTTTAATAAAAAGGCAGCTTTACAATTAATCTTTCCTTTTAATTTTCGAATCTTTAAAAAGTACAATTTGATTTTTTATTTGGCCTAATCCATCTATTTTGAATTGCACCAAATCGCCATTATGCGCTAAAAACGCTTTAGGCGTGCCCGTAAATATAACATCGCCTGGAGATAATGTAAGAACACGGGAAAGATCACTTACAATTTTTGCTGGGGAGTAGATTAATGAGTTGGTGTTGAATTTGAAGATTGTCTTTTTGTTATTATTCAAATATATTATGGATAAAGTGCATAAATGATTTTTCCAATTTTTTGTACTCACCAAAAAGGGACCATAGGGAGCAAAACGATCGCATATTTTCAAACCTGTGGCCAAAACTTTTTCTGGAAAATTCACCGGTTCGCCGGTGAATTTATGGAAGGAAGTTACAGTGCCGACAACATCAATACCTGTTGTAAAACCAAAAATACCGCTCTCTGCTTCTTTCTCGGTTGCGTTTTTTAATCTTTTCCCGATCACGATCACCATTTCCCCCTCAACTTTAACTTCATCCAAAATAGGAGGTAAAATAATATTTTCATTAGTAGCTGCAGCAGAAGAAGGCGGTTTAATGAACCAACGAACGAATTTTGGGGCCAGAAGATTAATCCACGATTCTTGATAGGATTTCGCCAGCCCGATGATCACATGTGGCTTTGAAGGATATAACAATCTCACTTTTGAAATTGGAAAACTTTGATGTGTTTTACGTCCCCCATACCATGGCGCTTGATCCAGAGGAAAAATAATGGTATCCTTTACCTGACCATAAAAATCTCTATTTTGATAACGAAAACGGCAATAAATTTTTGCCTGCTGAGCATTAATAGGATATGATAAGCAAATTAAGAATAATTCTACAAAAAGTATTCTTTTTTTTATCATGCTTCACCTCAAGCAAATTATTAAGTATTACCAGGGCATTTTACGTTTGGTAAACTCTCGCCCTACTTCCGCAGCATCCTGTCGTTTCCCCGCGCCAATCATTACTCCTCTTTTTAATTGCTGAATTACATTTTCAGGCAACACATTATCCAAAAAAAATAGCCCAAAAGCTTTACAAAGTGAAAGGACTCTATCCCCGGCAGCTACAACTTCTTGTGGAACCTCCTTATCGGCCTTTCCAGCTAAATAGCCGTAAGAAAGCCCCATATCCCGAGGACCATGTTCAGCAAAACACAGACCTGGAATAGCTAATGTTTTTTCAGCATTAGCCAATGCAAAACGATCTTCAATTTTTACGCCCAGCATAAGTTCGCCATCCGGATTCAACGGCCAGACATCAGCCTTTTTCAAATATTCCTCTTCACTTATGCCCCATACCCAGGCAGCAAATTTTTGGCTCCCCCATCCACGTAAACCTTCTCCGATAATATCGATCGCTTTTTTCTGAAACGGATACCGACAAATACGCACAAATTCCTTCACAGCGTGTGGATCACGTGCATGAACTAATTCAACGCCATGTACACCTTGCGCCAGAGCCTGTTGCACCATCCATTCACTGCCTTTAAAAGCTTCAAAATCAACCCCGGTGACTGGTAAAACTACAATCACCGTAGGAGTACGATGCCCACTTTTGGTTGGGCCGCCATCAACTAATCCGCGCATAAATTCACGAAGTAATGCAAAATCAAGAGGATTATGTTCCATATTAAAAACGATATAGTCTGCCCACGTCCTGGCCATTTCTTTGCCTTTTTCATATCCTCCGTAGGCGGCAGCATAATAAATAGGCTGTTTTTCATTCAATAATTCAATGCATTTATTTATGCGCTTTGGATGATAGGTTATTTTATTTTCCTGCGCAAAAAGCGAACTCAAATTTATCATTCCAATAATAAGCAAAAAATACCAGAATTTTTGTCGTCTTTTCATAATTGGATTCTCCCCTTTTTATTTTTGAATAAATGATTGATAATCAGGCAAAATGGATATTTCGTCTGCGTCTCGGAAATCGCCCCACACAATCAAGCATGGACCTCGAACAGCGTTAATGATTCCCCACTTTTGCCCTGCTCGGATTATTCTGTTTTTCATTTTTTCGGTTATGGGATTCTTTAATTCCAGAGTAGTTTGATAAGTGGTTAAATTATAATTGGCGTTTATAACTTTCAGTTTTTGTATTTTGCTCATCAAAAGCGAATCCTGAAAAAAAACAGACGATTTATTTTGTCTCATCTTAAGGTTATAGTTATTTACAACTTTAGCCGGAGCTTTTAAAATAAATTTTCCCCCAAAGATGTTATGTTCAATTTCATATGGTTTCAACCAATCGCGCGTTTCCTTACATAAAAAATCATCCATAATCAGATTATGAGCAATTCGAATTTCACTACGTTGAAAGTAGATACCAGTGTTATAAACGCACACGTTCTTTTCAAATAATCCACGCGTTTCCATGGTCAGGCGCATGGCACCAGAATTTAAAGAAGCATTCCTGTTCCCGATAAATGTATTCGAAAGTATGGTAACGTAAAAAGAATCAACCGGTGGCATTTTATCAAACGGGCGATTGTATCGATGCTCCTGGCCACCGACAAATAAAGCGCCTCCGTCATCATCACTGTAATTTCCAACAAAGATGTTGTTACAAATTTTTACACCAGACCATAAAGCCGCAAATAATCCTCCGCCATCATTGCAGTTTAAAGCTTGATTGTTGAGAAAAATATTCTGTTCTACAACAGGCCGGCTCCATTTAAAAATAGAAATTGCACCTCCATCGCTACTGCGTTTATGGTCAACTATTCCTGTGATATTTTGGATTAAAACGTTATTTCGAATGATTCCACTACAATGGTCATGTAACGCAACTGCGCCTCCCCGTCCTATTTCTGTCTTATTACCAATAAAAATATTGTCTTCTATGATTAGGTTTGTTTTTTCACAGTAAATAGCCCCGCCATCATGGGCAATTTCGTGACGATATTTGGGGTTCCAGGGTTGAGGCATCATAGTTTGATTTGATCGAAATATGTTTTTGGAAATGGAAGTGGTAACACCCAAACAATAAATGGCAGCACCTTTTTCGCGAACCCGCCCATTTTGAAAAATAAAACCATCAATCAGGGTATGATTTCCTGCCACAAAAATACGGTTCTTTCCTTCGCCATCCAGGATTGTGGCAAAACGGACGATGTCACGTTGTTTAAAATCTGGGGAAAACCCGCCCATCAACGTCAAGTGAGATGGTAGAACCAAATTCTGAACGCTATATCTTCCTCCGGCTACCCAAATGGCCACTCTTTCCTGGGATTTCAATTTCGAAACGGACTGAATGGCAAATTTTAGGGTTTGCCAGGGGTGTTTCAAACTGCCTCCAGAAGGTTCATCATTCCCAATGCTGGCACAAACATAAAACACTCTGTCAAAGTCCTTTGTCTTAAAAATTCGGGTTTGGGGACCGGTAGCAAATGCTACACTTGAAAGAACCAACCAGAGAACAAAATATTTTATCAGACGCATATTACTCCTCTTCTTCTGTGATAAATTGAAAAGCAAACAACTTCGCTCCCCGTAAGCGGAAAACCAGCTTCACAGGTTTTCCACTTAATTCCGAGATATCCACTCCCCGATGCAACCACTCCACCTTTTTACGAATAAAATCACCATTGATGTAGACACATTCATCCACAGAATAATCAGGGATGGGATTGCCATTGCTATCTAAAAAACCTACATTAGCATAACCAGCCGCATCGGTATCGATATTGAGCTCCAGTCTATTGCCTTTAAAAATTAGCGGTTTGGTGATTATAATGCCCTCTTTATCATATGGCGCATCGGCAGAAACAAATCCATCCAGCCGTTGTACCAAACGATAGACCGCCCGGCCAGCCGGATCCTGCCTCCAGGCCGAGTGGTACTGGGTTTCGCCGAAATAGTATTGCCAGATTTCATCTCCGCTTCGTACCATTCCCTGGGCAATATAGGCAGTTTTCACATCCCGACCGGCGTGTTTGCCAATTCCCACATACGCGGGACGTGGATAGCGTTTCCAGTGAAAACCATCCCGACTCACGGCTAACTGAGTTTCAATAGGCCCACTACCCAGGCCTCGAGCAGAATCCATTAATACCCGGCGAGTGAGTGGTTCTTTCACTTCATAATGGAAATATACGATAGGAAACGCCAGGTAAACATCAGGTGCCCAGGGATATTTGATTGCCTTAGTAACATAGATATCCGTATCTGTGGGATCCAGAGAATCCTCAGGGGTAAACAGGTGGGGATATTCAAACGAAAATCCAGGGGGAGCCAGCGGGCCATTATCCAGAAACCAGGGCTGTGGCTCTCGCATGGGGTATTTTTTCTGTAAATCCCTGGCTTGGGATAACGTGAGGGGGTTAAAGGGCCATGGTGGGTAAATATTATCAACTGTTGTAAAAGCTGTTTCCCTTCGTGTTTCACCTCCCGGGAATTGCAGGACATCGGAACGATGATAAGCCAGATATTTTTGCTGCTGGTCGTCGTAAAATGCACAGCTTTGGGTACCTGACCGAAAAGGAAGTAAGTAAGGTTTATACCGTTTCCAGTGGTAACCGTCGGGAGAGACAAACAGGTAAATCCCCTGACGATGAAAATCGCTAATATATTTCCAGCGCTCATCCGGCGGGCCATTGGGGTCGATAAAAGGCGTTCCTAAACCGCCGACAGGAGCGGAAATCACAATATTGGAATGTCCTTTGTAATGCGTTCCCAGGTCTGGCGCTTTAAAATGGATTCCATCGCGGGAAATCAGCACCTGTAAATAATCATCATCTACTGAATTGTAAATTCGAATATAACCGGAATCATCCTGCACCACCGTCAGGTGTTTACGAAAAGAACCCTGGATATGGTCAATGACGCGTTCGGCTTTGCGGGGCGGGTTAACAACAAAGGAAATGTTTTCCATTTTTTCCACAATGGCATCGTCAATAAACACATATTTTCGGCTTTCTAAGGGAATGGGTAACCGGCCTTTTAGCCTGCCAGTAAACAGCAAGGGCGGTCCTTTTCTCAGAGAGGGATGAGAACAGTAGCTCAAGTATGAGGGGGCAAAACTTTCAGGAGGATTAAACGGTTGCCAGTACACCACTGCCGCCGTGAAACGCAATTCATCCAATCGACCCGGGAGCGGATGTTCCCAGCGCCCATCACGCCCCACGCTAAAATAATCCTCATTCCCCGGGGAAAGGGCAACAAAGCGTACTCCGGATTTCTGACCAACCAATTGACCATCCAAAAAATGGCGCAAGGTTCCGGTACGGGCTTGGTAAACAAACGCCAGGTGATGCCACTTCCCTTCCTGAGGACTTAAAGCGGCGGCGCTGGTTTGAATCTCAATTTTCTGTTCCGAAGGTTGATTGTAGAACTCAAACCTGTTCATGGCGCCATTTAATGCCAGCCAGGTGACTTGATCGTTTTCTCCCCGTGGGCCACTGCCTATTTCAAACACAATGCCTTTCTTGCCGGTCTTTCGGGTTGGTTTAAACCAGAATTCCACCGTCCAATCAAAATTCCCTAAATTTAACCGGGTTTTAGTGGGATGAGGATAGGTCGCTTCTTTGCGTAGATGATTTTCATTGCCGGGAATCCAGGCACAAAAATACGCCGTGTGCCAGGAAAGGGGTGGAAGGTGCCGTCCCGGCCTGGGAGGCAATGCTTTCAATCCAAAACGTGCCTCCCCTTCCGGAATTTTCAACTGGTTGAGTTCAGGATATTTTAGGGGCTCCAGGGCATTGCCAAATTTACCATTTACTATTTGTCCGCCTAGTCCAAGAACCATGGCGTAATCATTAGATGACTGATCGTTTAAAATGCAACTGGGGTAAATACCGCGGGGTTCATCAAATAACCAGAGGGCTATGGTCTTCCCCTTCTCTATCCTTTCCGACTTCCCCGAAAAGAAAACGAAACATGACAGAAAGAATACAATAATCATGTTTTTACGCATTTCACTTCCCCTGCATCTTTAATGTAACAATTCTCTACTCTCACAGTCTTCGTTAAATTTCCAGCTATATTCCAGTAAAATTTACGCACAAAAAAACGATATGAAAATTCATCGGGACGGAAGTTGTATTGCCAGTTTAGTTGAACCCGATGGGAGGTAGCCGGTAGAATCACCTCCTGGGGTGTTACATGCGGAAAAGCGCTATTTTCAGTAGAATCGAAAGGCACCATTCGAAAAGTTTTTCCATCTATCACCACCGTTTGCAGCGTGACGAAAAAGGGAATGTGAATAACGATAGAAGTGGTCGTTTCATGAGAATGAAGTTCCGACTGAAATACCGCTCCCTTTTCGCTCGGGATAAGGCGAAAACAATCCAATCCAAAATTGGTTTGATTTGCAACATAGCTAAAGGGCTGCCTGGACACATCCAGCCTGGTATTGAGCGATTGCTCCATTAAAGCAGTTATTAAAATGGCACATGTAAAACTCAGGATGCGAAGTATTTTCATTGGCTCACTCTCTCCCCTGATGTTTCATCCATTTTTATTTTTTCAGGGATCACGCGAATCGTTTGCTGATCCGAGTGAAATTCAATAAAATAACCGGGAATATTCTCTGCTTCTGCAAAATCATCCACCTCGTAAACGGGAATTTCTCCAAGCACAACATCCTGCCGCCACATGTGGCCATGCCCCACAAATATCCCCTTAATTTGGGCCTTAAACTCTTCAAGCAACTGATAAAAACGCGGCTCATTCTGCGGTACGATCAGATCCCTGGGCCAGCACCAGAGCCGGAAATGATCCGTTTTTAGCGGAAAATGAGAAATGACAATGGTGGGCCATCCTTTTTGCAATTCTTTTTCAAAAAATTGCAATTGCTCATCATCAAAATGCCGATGCAAATAGCGTCCTCGCATGCTATTCAGAACAATAAAATTCCATCCTTTATGAAGCGCGGCATAATATGGACTCAATCCGGTATGTTCTTTCCAGATGGTTTCCATCTGCTCAATTTCTTCCAGAGAAAAGTCTGCATCCGAATCCCGATCCTGCCAGATTTTGTAATCGTGATTGCCCATGGCCAAGTAAAAGGTGATTTTAAGCCGGTTAAAAATTGCCATAGCTACTGCCAGGCGATCTCTGGCTTTTTGTGGAAATTGGTAGGGATGTGCATCGTAAACAGAAGCCACCACATCCCCCCCATGTAATAAAACTTCCACCTGCGGCCACTCCTCCGAATTCATTTTTTCCACCAGCCATCGAAGACGCCTTACCTTACTGGAATCGTTGCTGATGTGGGTATCGGAAATATAGAGCGCCTTAAAATCTTGTGCCCAAAGCAAAATA
>NZ_JBSMDE010000121.1:0-22150 GCF_056497305.1 Caldithrix sp.
CCTTTTCCGCTGCCTTACCTTGCTTTTTGGAGTTTGTTTTTGTAAAATAAAAACTAAATTCGTTCACGGAAACGCATTACATTTACTTGAAAGGGATGCCGACCATGAATTCAGATCAAACAAACATTTCCCGCCGTAAATTTTTGGCCCAATCCAGTCTGGCTGCTGCTGCCTTCACCATTGTTCCCCGCCATGTGCTTGGAGGCAGAGGGTACAAGGCTCCGAGCGACACATTAAATATCGCCTGCATTGGCGTAGGCGGTAAAGGTTACAGCGATTTACACGCTGTGAGTACAGAAAATATTGTAGCCCTGTGCGATGTAGATGAAGACAGGGCCTCCAAAGCCTTTGCCGAATTTCCGAAAACCAAAAAATATTACGATTTTCGGCGTATGCTGGAAAAAGAACACAAACATATCGATGCCGTTACGGTCAGTACACCGGATCACACCCATGCGGTTGCTGCCATGGCCGCCATCCAGTTAGGAAAACACGTTTTTGTTCAAAAACCGCTCACACACTCTGTTTACGAGGCCAGAATGCTGGCCAAAGCAGCTAAAGAGAAAGGGGTTATTACCCAGATGGGCAATCAGGGGCACGCCGGAGAAGGTAGTCGCCTGATTTGCGAATGGATCTGGGCCGGTGCCATTGGCGATGTGTACGAGGTACACACCTGGACCAATCGCCCCATCTGGCCCCAGGGAAAAGAAGTGACACGTCCTCAGGAAATTCCGACCACCCCACCCACTCTACACTGGAATCTGTGGTTGGGGCCGGCTCCCTGGCGTCCCTACCACCCGGCCTATGTGCCTTTTAACTGGCGTGGTTGGTGGGATTTTGGCACCGGCGCGCTGGGCGATATGGGCGCACACATCATGGATCAACCTTACTGGGCTTTAAAACTGGATCTGCCCGAATCCGTTCAGGCTACGTCCACCGAATTCAATAACGAAACCTATCCCCTGGCTTCCATTGTTCGCTACCAGTTTCCCCGGCGCGGAAACATGCCACCGGTTAAATTGGTCTGGTACGATGGCGGCCTGATGCCCCCAAGACCCGATGATCTGGAAGAGGGGCGACGCATGGGAAATCAGGGAGGCGGCTGTATTTTTTACGGCACCAAAGGGAAATTAATGTGTTCCGTGTACGGTGAAAATCCGCGCCTCATTCCGGAAAGCAAAATGAAAGAATTCCAGCTTCCGCCCAAAACCATTCCCCGATCGCCCGGCATTCATCAGGAGTGGATCGAGGCCATTAAAAAAGGGACGCAACCAACCACCAATTTTGAATATTCAGCGCGCCTGACCGAAACCATGTTGCTGGGCAACATTGCCATTAAAACAGCTCATGAAAACAAAATTTTACAGTACGACGGAAAAAATATGCGCTTTACCAATAGCGAAGAAGCCAGCGCTCTGCTGACGCCAACCTTTCGGAAAGGATGGGAGTGGTAAGATGGTTAAGTGGTAGATGGGTGCCGGGTGTCATTTCGAATTCCCGCTTCAAACGTAACCCGAGCTTTAGCTCGAGACCTACACTGGCAGGCTGATTTTTCCCCTTGCCCCGGTTTGTGGGAGAAGGGGTTAGGGGTTGAGGGCTACCTGCACCTCAATTTTCGAGGAGGGGAGGCCAAATCGCGACAGAGGAACCAAAGAGCGAGGGCTCCTTACACAGCTGAAAGCCCAAAGCCCTGTAGAGAGTAACCATGGACCAGTCGTCGGAGAAAAAATGAGAGATAAGCCTTTACGTGTTCTGGTGGTTGGCGCCGGTAATATGGGAGCTTCGCACGCCCGCGCCTACCATCAAATACCTGAATTCGAATTAGCGGGCATCGTAGCTCCTTCCCCCAGCAGACGTCGGCCACTGGCCCGTGA
Organism: Caldithrix sp.; assembly: GCF_056497305.1. NCBI lineage: Bacteria > Pseudomonadati > Calditrichota > Calditrichia > Calditrichales > Calditrichaceae > Caldithrix > Caldithrix sp. Next base: position 1,875 of record NZ_JBSMDE010000121.1, read on the forward strand.
ACTGGGAGGAGTCGCCGAGTTTTCCGATTTTGATCAGGCCCTGCAACAGGCCAGAGCCGATGCGGTGGCTGTCTGTTCCTATCCTGACACGCACCTGCCTTACACACTGAAAGCCTTACAGGCCGGAGCGCACGTTTTTGTGGAGAAACCCCTGGCCGAAACTGTACAAGGCGCCAGGCAGATCATTGAAATGGCTCAAAAATCCGGACGCAAAGTGGTCGTAGGCTATATTTTACGACATCACCCTGCCTGGCAAAAATTTGTTGATCTGGCCCAGAGTCTGGGGAAGCCGCTGGTCATGCGCATGAATCTGAACCAGCAGAGCGCCAGCAAGGAGTGGGAGACCCACAAACAATTGATGAAAAGCATGTCGCCCATTGTGGATTGCGGCGTGCACTACGTGGACATCATGTGCCAGATGACGCGCAGCAAACCTGTACGTGTGCAGGCCATTGGCGCTCGTCTGAGTGATGAAATTCAACCAGACATGTACAATTACGGCCAGCTACAGGTTGTGTTTGAAGACGGTTCTGTGGGCTGGTACGAAGCAGGCTGGGGGCCCATGATGAGCGAAACCGCCTTTTTTGTAAAAGACGTGATCGGTCCCAGAGGCTGCGTAAGTATTGTTGATCCAACGGCTGTAGGTCACACAAATTCTTCGGATATTGACAGCCACACCAAAACCAACAGCTTACTGCTGCACTTTGCCGAACGCCGGGAAAACGGCGAATTTGCCCGACCCGATCAGCTCATCGATACCCACGATGAACCCGATCATCAGGAGCTTTGTCTCAGAGAGCAGCAATTTTTTCTAAAAGCCATTCAGGAGGACCTAAATTTAAGCGAGCATCTACAGGACGCGCTAAACAGTCTGCGTATTGTACTGGCCGCCGATCAATCGGTACGAACGGGCCGCGTGGTCGAATTGGATTAAATCGGACAGGGCCTGACCAGCGGTAGCCGCAGGTTTCAAGCCTGCGTTACGCTCTGAAACCTGTGCAGAGAAGGGAAAAGCAGCAAACTGTACCCGGAGTTACCGGAATGGCGGGTTAAGGTCGTAAACACCGGATTTTTCGTTTCATTTAATAAAAGGAGTTAACCGTGGGCAGCAAAACCTATCTTAGACTCAGTGCAATGATGTTTCTGGAATTTTTTGTCTGGGGGGCATGGTTCGTCACTCTGGGAACCTATCTGAACGCCATTCATTTTTCTGGTTCACAGATCGGTTACACCTATTTAATGAACAACATTGCCGCCATTGTTTCACCATTTTTTATCGGGATGATTGCCGATCGCTACTTTAATTCGGAAAAGGTCATGGCCGTATTGCATATTCTGGGCGGTCTGGTACTCTACTTCACTTCCAATATTACACAGGCCCTGCCACTGATTTTAGGCTTGCTGTTGTACAATTTGCTGTACATGCCGACCATTGCCCTGGCCAACACCATCTCCTTTACGCAAATGGAAGATCAAAAATCGCAATTCCCCAAAGTACGTGTCTGGGGAACCATTGGCTGGATTGTAGCGGGCTTAATGATTACCTTCATCCAGCTCAACTTTTACCAGCAAGTGGAAGCCAGTTCTGTGCCCATGAAGATGGCAGCCTTGGCCTCCATTTTACTGGGGCTCTATTCCTTTACTCTGCCAAAGACACCGCCGCAAAACATTGGAAAAGACGTAACCCTTGGCGATATTTTAGGCGTTAAAGCCCTTAAGCTGATGAAGGAGCGCTCATTTCTGGTCTTTGTTCTGGCCTCTTTTTTCATTTCCATTCCCCTGGCTTTTTACTACAATTTTACCAACATGTTCTTGAACGGTCTGGGAATGACCGGTGTAGCTGCCAAACAGTCCATGGGCCAAATGTCCGAAGTCATTTTCATGTTGCTCATGCCCTACTTTTTCAAGCGCCTGGGCGTCAAACCCATGTTGCTGATTGGCATGTTTTCCTGGGCTCTACGTTACATTTTGTTTGCTCATGGCAACATGGGAGCAAATTTGTGGATGCTTTACGTAGGCATTCTGCTGCACGGCGTTTGTTACGATTTCTTTTTTGTCACCGGTCAGATTTACGTAGACCGCAAGGCCAGCGGCGACATTCGGGCCAGCGCCCAGGGGCTCATCGCTCTGATTACGTACGGCTTAGGCATCGGCACGGGCTCTGTTATTTCGGGTAAGGTCGTCGACTTTTTTACCAGGAGCGGAGTTCGGGACTGGCACGCCATCTGGTGGACGCCCGCCATTTTCGCAGCCATAATCACCGTGCTGTTCTGGATCTCGTTCAATGACAAAGATGACAAGGAAGCGCAGGCTCAAAGATAGGAACGCACAATCCATGAAACGAAGAACTTTCATCAAACATTCATTGATTGGTCTGGGAGCGTTTACCATTGTTCCCAGGCATGTTCTGGGTAGAGGATTTCAACCGCCCAGCGATACGCTAACCAAAGCCGTGATCGGTGTGGGCGGCATGGGCCAGTGGCACGCCTTTTCCGCCCCGGGAAAATTGCTGGCCGTTTGCGACGTGGATGAACAACATTTGCGCAACACGCTGAATAAAGCCGCCCCACATGTGAAGGGCTACAAAGATTTCCGCGAAGTGCTCCAGCGTGACGACATTGACATCATTCACATTGCCACGCCCCCCCACTGGCACGCATTGATTGCGGCCTACGCAGCACGCGCCGGCAAGGCCGTGTGGTGTGAAAAGCCCATGACGCGCACCATTGGCGAAGGCCGGCAACTGCTTGAAATCATCCGGCAGAATGGCACTATTTTCCGCGTTAACACCTGGTTTCGTTTTCAGAGTTCCTTCTATCGTTTCGGTTCACCGATTAAACCGGTCAAGAAGATTGTTGAAAATCGTCTTCTGGGCTGGCCGCTGCGCGTCATCATCAATGAATCCACTGGTTTTGGCTGGAAATTTTACTGGCAGGGACGTACCGATTTACCCCCCCAATGGATTCCACCGCAATTAGATTACGATTTCTGGCTGGGACCGGCGCCCTACAAACCATACCATCCACACCGCGTACATCGGACCTTTCGCGGTTACTGGGATTACGACGGCGGTGGGCTGGGAGACATGGGCCAGCACTACCTGGATCCCGTGCAATATGTTTTAGAAAAAGATGACACCAGTCCCATTTACATTGAAGCCGACGCTCCGCAACAGCATCCGGACGCGGTAGGCACCTGGCGCGAAATCCACATGAAATACGCAGATGGTTGTGAAATCATTTTGGATGGTGAAAACCGCTATCAGAATGCCCCCTTCATTGAAGGGCCTGAGGGCAAACTTTTTCCGGAATTGAAATCCGACATTCCGAACCTGTCAGAAATTTTGCACACTCTGCCAGATCCCGAACCACAAATAACAGATTTTCATCAGGCAGTACGCACCCGACAAAAATTCGCCCTGAACGAATCAAACGGTCACCGTTCGGCTACCCTGGTTAACCTGGCTAAAATTGCCGTTCACCTCGGGCGCCCGCTGCGCTTTGATCCCGAAAAGCAGGAATTCATAGACGATCCGATTGCCAATAAAATGATCTTTCAACCCATGCGTTCTCCATGGAAATTTTAAGGGGAAAATTATGCAATTGAGTAAAATGGCAAAATACCTGAGCGCTACTCTCTGGTTGATCATCCTCAGCGCATGCCTTTCTTCCCATCCGCCCGCTAATATGGAACGAAGTAAAACCATTCCCCTTTCCAGACTGTTGGCCCTGTTTCCGGCGCAAAATGCGGTACAGGAACAGTTACTGGTCCGGGCGCTCATGGATCTGCCTCAGGATAGCTTACAGAACGTAATCCACTACTTTGCCCGGGAACCGCACCACTTAACATTAAAGGCCCAATACGCTATTCATGCCCTGGCATTGAATTTTAAACGACTTGACCAGCAGCAGCAAAAAAAGCTGGTTAATCTCTTTAGCGACGCGCTCCCCCGAATCACCGATGCTCAGCAACAACAGTTTTTGATCGAACAGATGCAGTGGAGCGGGGATGATCGTTTCGCTCCGGTGCTTAAACCGTACTATTTTAGCCAGGTACTGCAACAGCCTGTGCTACGCGCTCTAAAGCAGCTCAAAGGTCCGGCCTGCGACCAAACCATTCTCCAGCTTCTGGGCCAGGCCAACGACGCCTCCCTGCAGCCTCTCATTGAACTGTGCGCCGGCAAAAATTTAAAGGCCAGCGCCCCCTATTTACAAAAGCTGGCTTCCTCTGAGCGGCCGGAAATCAAAAAAGAAGCTCTTCTGGCCCTGGCCAGGTTGGGCGATCCCCTCGTTTTAGCCCAGGCCAGGCAGCAAATCGAAACAGCCCTACCCTTCATCTCTTCCCTGATTGCCACAGGGAAACGGCAACAGGCAAAGGGGATGATCGATCACTGGCTAAAACGTTCCGCTACCTTGACCTGCGAGCAGTTCACTCAACTGCTCACTCTGACCCGCAACCTGGACGAACCAAGGGCCATTGAGCATGCTTTCCGTCAGTGGGCAGCGCCGAACACGACAGCGGAGTGCCGCAGCGCCATCCTGCTTACCGTCAGCACATGGAACGATTCCCTGCTGGCCCTGACCTTCGGTAAAATTTTGAACGAAGAGCGCGCCATTCTAAAATCAGAAATCATTGCTTTCTTCGCCCGCCAGAAAAATCGTTTTGTTTTTTCACAAATTCTCCGTTTGTTGGGTCAGCAAAACAGCGACTCCCTGACCCTTCAGGCAGCCATTCAGGCCCAGGCCTATTACAGGAACCCTGCAGCCGTGCCCGTCTTATTCGATGAACTGAACACACACCCGCAAAATAGCCATCTCGTCCTGAACACATTGAACCACTTTGCCTTGCAGCAATATCAGTTGCATTTAATCGAGGCCTATGGTACGGCTCCCCTGCAAACCAAAAAAGCGATCATCCGCTTTGCTGCTCGTCGGCAAATCACGAGTTTAAATCCAGCCATTATTCGGGAACTGCAAGGCGAACATCGGGAATTACGGCTGCTCGTCTGGAAAAATCTGACGCATTTTGCCGGACAGGAAGCATTAAATGATCTGTTGACCGTAGCCTTCAATGTACAGGATGAAAGCGAGCAGAACCAGGCTTTTAAAGGCCTGGCCCGCATGGTCAAAGAGCGCAATCTGCAGCGAAGCCTGTTAAAGTTGCTGCAAAATCGGTGGCCGCAGGCTGAGCAACAGACTCGGCTGGCCATCCTGAACCTATGTAGAAACATGGGCGGTAAGGCCTTTTTTAAATTTGTAGAAATGGCCGGCGCGGATCGTTCGGCTGAACTCAGACAGGCTGCGCGCACTACTCTGTTAAAATGGCCGGATGATGCGGCGCTCAACGCTTTGCTGTTGTTCATCCGGGATTCCGGGGATCAGGCGCAAAAAATCCTTGCCCTGCGCCAGGCCGTACAAATCATCCAGAACAATGGAATGGCTGCCGAGCGGGCCCTGCCTGCTCTGAAAACGTTACTCAGTCTGGCCGAACGTACTGCGGAAAAAGAACGTGTGGTCAGCGTTATGGGCCTCTTTCCTTCCTATGAAACCGTAAAAACCTTAAGCGCCCTGAGCAGCGATGCCACATTGGGCGCCTCAGCCTTTAACGCTTTGACGCGCATCATGCAATCCCTGGAGCCATCGCCATCATCAGAAGTGCGACAGGCCTATCTGGCCCTCATCGCAGCCCACGCCAGTCCGCAAGCGCTTAGCGCCATTCAGGAGTTGCGTAGCCTGAACAAACCGCCCGAAGGATTCGAAGCGCTTTTTAACGGTCGGGATTTAAGCGGCTGGCAGGCTGTGGCGCTTGATCCCTTAAAGGCAAAAACTCTGCCGCCACACAAACGCGACAGTTTACAACAAGCGGCCGATGCCGAAATGCGTAAACACTGGAAAGTGCAAAACGGTATTCTGATGTTTGACGGAAACGGCTATCTAAGCCTGCAGACCAGACGCGCCTTTCGTAATTTTGAACTACTGATCGACTGGAAGATTGAAAAGTTCGGCGACAGCGGGATTTACCTGCGCGGTTGCCCCCAGGTCCAGATATGGGACCCACAACAGTGGCACATCGGTTCCGGCGGACTGTACAATAATCAGCACCACGCCAGCCAACCGCTAACCACCGCCGACAAACCGACTGGTCAGTGGAACCACTTTCGCATCCTCCTCAAAGGCGACCGCGTCACCGTCTATTTAAACGATGTTTTAGTAGTGGATCAGGTGGTACTGGAAAATTACTGGGAACGCGATCAGCCCCTTTACCCCGTTGGCCCAATTGAGTTACAGGCCCACAATTCGCCCCTTTACTTTAAAAATATTTTTATTAAAGAATTGCCGGACGAGCCGCCACTGTTTAAAGGCCCGCTCTTTAACGGTAAAAATTTAGATGACTGGCAGGTGATTGGCAACACAACGGATTCCTGGGGCGTAAAAGACACCATTCTGTACACCACAGGCCAGGGCGGCGGCTGGCTATCGACCACGCGTGAATTCGGCGATTTTAAATTGTCACTGGAATTCAGAGTCCCTGCCGGCGGAAACAGCGGTCTCTTCATCCGAGCTCCGCACCAGGGCGATCCGGCTTACACGGGCATGGAAATCCAGATTTTGGACGATTACGCGCCAAAGTACGCTCATTTAAAACCCTGGCAATATACGGGCAGCATTTATGGCGTTCAGGCGCCAGCCCAACGCGTCAGCCGATCTGCCGGCCAATGGCAAAAAATGGTCGTTACCTGTCGCGGCCCGCAAATCGAAGTGCAATTGAACGGTCAGGTCATTAACAAAGCCAATGTCATCCAGTACATGCATCTGGAAAGAAGCCATCCGGGGTTAAAACGGCGCAAAGGATTCATCGGTTTACAAAACCATTCATCCGTGGTTGAATTTCGTAACATTTACCTGGAGGAATTGTAATTCAGACCCTGGGAGCAGCAAGCGCAGCGTAACTCGAGCTTTAGCTCGAGCCTTGTGTAGTAGAGAAGAAAGCATTAAGCGCAGGCATCAAGCCTGCGCCTACCGGCTGACTGAATTTCTCCCTCGCCCGCTTTGTGTGGTTAGAGGCCGAGGGCTAATCGTTGAAGAGCGCCCCAACAAATTAACAAAACAGAGGAATCAACAAATGCGTTATTTCACAGGAATCTTACTCATGGTAACCTTAATCTGGGCACAAAATAACTCTCTGGAGGTCAACAGCCATCCACCGACCGATGTGGTCAAACCCTGGAGGCTTTCTGTACAATTGTGGACCTTCCACAAGTACACCTTTGAAGAAGCGCTGGACAAAGCCTTTGAATTAGGCGTTTCCTGGGTTGAAGCCTATCCCGGACAAACGCTCAGCCCCAAATTTCCCCATCTCAAATTTGACCACAACCTTCCTCCGGAATTCATTGAGCTAATTAAACAGTGGTTGAGGGAACGCGGATTACGCCTGGTAAATTACGGCGTCGTTGCCTTAACCAACGATGAAAATGCAAATCGGCAGGTTTTCGATTTTGCCCGGGCCCTGGGCATCGAAACCATCGTAGCCGAGCCGCCCGAAGAGGCCCTGCCCCTGGTCGATAAACTGGCTCAGGAATACAAAATCAAAGTGGCCATCCACAACCACCCTAAACCCTCTCATTACTGGAATCCACATACCACCTTAAAAGCCCTGCAGGGACGCAGCGCCTATTTGGGAGTTTGTGCCGATACCGGCCACTGGCCGCGTTCCGGAGTGAATGTACTGGACGCTCTGAAATTGCTGAAAAAACGCATCATCTGTTTTCACTTTAAAGATCTGAACGAATTTGGCAAGAGAGAAGCCCACGACGTCCCCTGGGGCACGGGCATCAATCACATGGAAAAAATTTTACGTTATCTGGCCCAACAAAAATTTAGCGGTGTGTTCTCCATTGAATACGAGTACAACTGGACCTCATCCATTCCTGAAATCAGACAGTGCATTCAATTTTTCAACCAACAGGCTGTTCATTTTTTTCCGGCCCAATGGAAACCGCTTTTTAAAAGCGATTTGAGCAATGCGCTGATGAAGCAAAACAGCTGGACTTTTGAAGATGGCCAATTGAGCCGTTCAGGCGGCGGGGACATCTGGACCCAGGAACGTTACGGTAATTTTATTCTTGATCTGCAATTCAAACTGGCGCCCCAAACCAACAGCGGCGTCTTTTTGCGCACGGGCAGTATTGAACACTGGTTACACACAGCCATCGAAGTACAGATTCTGGATTCTTTCGGTAAGTGCCCTCCCGACAAGCACGACTGTGGCGCCATTTTCGATTGTCTGGAACCTGCTCAAAACGCCGTGAAACGTCCCGGCGAATGGAACCGCTACACCATTTTTTGCCAGGACAACAAAATCAACGTGGTTTTAAACGGCCAGCCGATTATTGACATGGATCTGAATCGCTGGACGCAGGCGCATCGAAATCCGGATGGCACGCCCAACAAATTCAACACAGCTTACAAAGATATGCCACGCCAGGGACACATCGGCTTGCAGGATCACGGGCATTCCATCTGGTTCAGAAATCTACGTATTAAACCGTTGGACGCTACAGAGTAATGAAAAGAGAAAAAACAAAAAGTCAAAAACAGTTTAGTAAGAGGAGCCATGGAGTCAAAAGAAAAAACACCCGGTCAGGTTAATCGACGTGAATTCATTAAAAAAAGTACGGCTTTGGGCGCGGGGATTGTGCTGGCGCCCATGATCATGACGCGCGCCAGAGCCAACAACAGCAATGATCTGCATGTTGCCCTGATTGGCGCCGGCGCAGAAGGCAGCGTCTTGTTGAACGCCTGTTTAAAAATTCCGGGAATTCGTTTCAAGGCTGTGGTCGATATCTGGGAAAAATACAATCTCAGACGCGCCGTACGCCTGTTGAAAAAGTACCGTCACGATGTACGCGGTTACATTGATTACCGCGACATGCTGGCCAAAGAAAAAGACCTGGATGCGGTTATTGTAGCTACTCCCGATTTCTGGCATGCGCCGCAAGCCGTTGCCTGCATGGAAGCCGGATTGCACGTATATTGTGAGAAAGAGATGTCCAACACCTTAAAAGGAGCGCGCGAAATTGTTGAAGCCCAACGACGTACCGGCAAACTGGTGCAAATCGGCCATCAGCGACGCAGCAATCCACGCTACCGGCACAGTTTCTTTAAACTCATTAAGGAAGCGCAATTGTTAGGCAGAATCACCACAGTAAACGGTCAATGGAATCGCTCCGTTCAACCCGATTTAGCCTGGCCCGAAAAATACGCCATTCCTGAGTCCATTTTGCGCCAATATGGATTCAAAAACATGCACCAGTTTCGTAACTGGCGCTGGTACAGGGGGCTGGGCGGAGGTCCTATTGTGGATCTGGGATCGCACCAGCTCGATATTTACAACTGGTTTCTGGAATCTATTCCCCATTCTGTGATTGCCAGCGGAGGTACAGATTATTACGATCCTAAAACCCATGAATGGTACGACACGGTCCTGGCTACCTTTGTGTACCACACAAAATACGGAACGGTACGCGCCTTTTACCAGACCATTACCACCAACAGCAATCTGGGCTACTTTGAAACCTTCATGGGCGATCAGGGCACGTTGCAGATTTCGGAATCCGGTAATCGGGCTGGCCTGTACCGCGAACAGATGGCCCCGCCCTGGGATCGCTTTGTAGAAATGGGTTACATCAAAGCGCCCCAGGAAGAAACACCCAAACCGGCGGCTGGTGCTGTGCTGGATGTGCGCGAGACGCTGGCTCCGCCAAAATACGAATTGCCCATTGTAATGCGCGATCCCTACCATAAGCCGCATCTGGAAAACTTTTTCAATGCCATTCGCGGTCAGGAAGAGTTGAATTGCCCGGTTGACATCGGTTACGAAACGGCCGTTACTGTGTTAAAAGTCAATCAGGCTGTGGCTTCCGGGCACAAAATTTTTTACAAACCTCAGGAGTTTAAGATTTGACAGGAAAGGCCATGATGAAATATCTGTTCGTGCTGGTCGGTCTCTTGTGTTTGCAGGCAGCGGACTTCCGTCTTGGCGATGTTGCCGATGGTAGCCGGGCCACTCCCCTGCACCACATCCGGCTTTTTGACCAGGACAGCTCGGTTATTTACCCGGATGAGCGCCCCTTGCTCCCCTTTTCCACAAAACAGAGCTGTTCGTCCTGCCACAACTATGAGCTGATCCGAAAGGGCTGGCACTTTAACGCCGGCGATTCAACGGTAAACGATGGGCGGAACGGGCATCCCTTTTTCTGGGTTGATCGACGGGCTTTACTGCAGGTGCCGCTCAGTTACCGGCAATGGACGGCAAGTTTTAAGCCACAGGCCTTTGGAATCGATGCTCTGCACTTTGTCAGTCGCTTTGGCGGGCAAATGCCCGGAGGCGGCCTTGCCGAAGACAGCAGCCGTTGGGCGCTGAAAAATTACTGGCGCTGGCAGGTTTCCGGAGTTGCCGAAGTGAATTGCTTCGCCTGCCACGATGCCAGTCCGCTCTACGATGCCGCCGAATACGCAGATCAGATGAAACGCCAGAATTTCCGCTGGGCCGCAAGCGCAGCAACCGATCTGGCCCGCGTACAGGGCAGCGCACGCGACATGCCCGATTATTTCGATCTGTACTGGGGCTTTGCTCCGGACGAACCGCGCAAAAAACCGCCAACAGTTCAGTACAGCGCCCAACGTTTCGACGAAAAAGGGAAGGTAACATTGCGCCTGACACGCAACATTCCCGATGAGCGCTGCTACGCCTGTCATTCGCTAAAAATAATGAGCAAAGGGCAAACAGCAACCCTGCCCCATGCTGATGTCCACTTAAAAGCCGGACTGCACTGTGTTGACTGTCACAGGAACGGTCTGGATCATCAGATCGATCGCGGGCTGGAAGGGCAAACCTACTCCTGCGCCCATTGTCATTTAAAGAGCGGAGAATATGGCGCCCCAAACCCCCGGCATGGCGGTTTACCTCCGGTTCATTTTGAAAAATTAGCCTGTACCACCTGTCATTCCGGCCCTCTGCCGGCCGACACCACGTTTACGGTGCACACTTCCATAGGCCACAAACTGGGCACGCGTTACGCCCGTCGGGCCGCCCGCGCCCTGCCCCATATCCAGGCTCCCGTGTTCGCTGTGGATCGTCAGGGAAAAATCCGTCCTCACTTCTTGAGCTGGCCAGTTTTCTGGGCCACCTTTCAGCAGGACACCCTGCGCCCGGTTTCCCTTGAAACATTACAAAGGGTGGTTGTGCCTCTGGTGGCCAGACAGGACACCCTGCCTGTTCCCGGCTGGCCGGCTCTCAGCGATTCACTGTTACAGGCTGCGCTGGATTCCCTGTCGGCCGTGCTGCCCGATCAACCAATAGCCCTATTGGTTGGTCAGACGCTGTTCTTTGTAGACAAAGATGGGGCATTGGGCCAGAAACACACACCCCTGGCCCGGCCCTATCTCTGGCCGCTGGCCCACGATGTACGCCCGGCAGCACAGTCTCTGGGAGCGGGTGGTTGCACAGATTGTCACACACCGGCTTCACCCTTTTTCAGGGGCAAGGTGCAAAATGAATGGCTCTTAAAGACGGCGGAGGCCGCCACACTCTCACAGAGCGCTTTCATGGGCGTCAATCGCTTCAACGCCTTTCTCTTTTCCTTTTCCTTCTACTTTCGGCCATTGTTAAAAATTTTAGTAGTTGCTCTGTACGGGTTGTTGTTGGCCGTTTTTTTGCTCTTTTCCTTAAAAGGGATTCATCGCCTGTCCATCTTACTTCATCAACAACAGGAATAAACCATGTTTCGAATGAGTGTATTGATCGTTTTGCTTATTGTGTTCTTTGTTGTCTGGAAAAAAAGAAAAGCGCTTTCGGCCTTACGTCCCTTCTTTGTTCAAGGGGACACAGCAAAGTTCATTACGCGATTGCGTCGCTCCTCTTTCTCCTGGAGCCTGGCCCTTTTTCTGCTGCTGGCAGCAAGCGCGTTTTTGCCCATCCTGCTAAGCGGCCGGCACATGCAGGGCCTGCTGTTAATCATCCATGTGTTGCTGGCGCCCTTTTTTCTGACGGCCTTTGCCCTGTGGATTTTAAGCAGCGTGCAACAAATGACTTTTGATCATCAGGATGCTCGGACCTTTGTCCGGGGCTGGAAAATGAGTTTCAGAGATGCGCATCTCTTTCCTAAAATGGCGTTCTGGCTGATTTTTTTCCTCAGCTTAATGGGCATCGGCGCCATCATCCTGAGTCTTTTTTCCATATTTTCCGCGACTGCCATCGGGCAATTGATCGCCATTCACCGCTATGGCATGCTGCTTACATTCCTGATTGCAATTTTAGCTACCATTCACTATTTTTCGCTTAAACAAAAAACAAACGATAAGGAGAAATAAGATGTTGATTCGTCTTGTGCTCATTTTGACTCTTACCGCTTTACCTCTGTTCGGACAAACGCAGAAGGCAAGCCAGCAAAAAGATCAAGATCAAAAACTGGTGCCTATTGAGATCAAATTGCCCAGGCCCATGTTCATCGGCACGCCCCAGAACTTGAACGTGCCTAATCTGGAAAAACCGCTGGGCAAACCGCGTCCCCCGTTTCTGGCCCCGGCAGGAACAAAAAACGTGGCCCTGGGCAAACCGGTGACCAGTAGCGACGAAGAACCCATCATCGGGGAAATCGACATGATCACCGATGGAGACAAGGAAGCCGGCGACGGGCATTACGTGGAATTGGGTCCTTTTACTCAATATGTGACCATCGACCTGGGCGCGGTACACAACATTTATGCCGTGGTTCTCTGGCACTTCCACAAGCAACCCCGGGTTTATTTTGACGTGGTCGTGCAGCTCTCCAACGATAAAGATTTTATTAAGGGCGTAACGACTATTTTTAACAATGATCACGACAACTCTTCGGGTCTGGGCAAAGGAAAGGACAAAAATTACATCGAAACGGCCGAGGGCAAATTAATCGATGCCAGGGGGCTTCAGGCCCGTTACGTGCGCTGCTATTCGAACGGCAACAGCAACAACGATCTGAACCATTACATCGAGGTGGAAGTGTACGGCAAGCCCGTCAAATAGTCTGAATGTTGCCTGCCGCAATTAAACACCTGACAGGCAATGTCAGTTTTAATACTCATGTTCCGCAAAGCCGGCGCCAATTCAGGAAACGGCTAACCGCTTTCAGCCCTGTCGGGCAGCGGGTTGAAAAAAATTGTAACACAGGTTTTGCCATCTTGGAAAAACAACAGCACCTAAAAAGACACAAACATTTTGTCTTCCTGGCCATTTTGATTCTTGCTGTCGGATTAGCCCTGCGTTTAATAGATCTCGATCGGCGTCCCATGCACGGCGATGAAGCGGTCAACGCAGCTAAATTGGATCAACTCATGCAAAGCGGAACGCTGGAGTACGACCCGGCCGAGTACCACGGCCCGCTCTTTTATTATCTTTCCTGGCCCTTTCTGGCCATACAGGGGAAAACCGAATGGCGCACCTGGTCGGAAAGCGACTTACGCCTGGTCAGCGTCGTTTTCGGGTTGTTATTAGTGGCACTGCCCCTATTGCTGCGCCCTTTTTTAAACGAACGCAGTGTGCTGCTGGCCATGCTGCTGGCTGCCCTGAGCCCGGTGTTGATCTTTTACAATCGCTACTACATTCATGAAACGCTGTTCGTCTTCTGGCTCTACCTCAGCCTCTTCCTGTTCCTGCATTCCCTTGCTTCGGGGCGATTAATTTCTTTTTTTCTGGCCGGATTAAGCCTGGGCCTGAGTGCAGCCACCAAGGAGACCTGGATTATTTTTGCTTTCAGTGCTTTTTTAAGCGTGCTGCTTCTGAAAAAATCGCTGTCCCCGCAATGGATGCTGAAGACAGAGTCGGCGCTGTTTTTTTTCGTGGGCTGGGCTCTGGCCGTGGGGTTGTTGTTCAGCGCCTTTTTGCAAAACATGAACGGGCTCTTTAAACTGAGTCAAAGTTTTGGCTTCTACGTTCAACGCGGCATGAGCGGAAGCGTTCATGCCCATCCCTGGTTTCAATACGTCAAATGGCTTTGCTTTTACCGCAGTGACTCCTTCTGGTGGACGTCGCAATGGCTACCAGGCTTGCTCTTTTTTTGGGCATTGTTTGGTCTGGCGCTGCGCAAAATATCAGAGCCCAAGCGCTACCGGCCGCTTTTCTTTCTGGCAGTGACCGCGCTGCTCTGCGCAATCATTTTTTCGGCCCTGCCTTACAAAACGCCGTGGAATGTACTGCCTTTCTGGTTTGGCATGCTGATGGTCGCCGGATGGGCTCTGTCTTTCCTCTGGCAACAAAAGCCGCTGTTGGGCAAAATAGTTCTTGTTTTTTTGATGGTACTCTTTAGCTGGCAATTCTACTGGCAAAACTTCAAAAAGGAAACCAGCATTCAAAATCCTTTTGTTTACGCCCAGCCGACTAAAGAAGTTTTAAAGCTGGCCCAAACCGTGGATGCCCTCTGGCAACACATGCCGGACAGCACCCTACGTTACCTGCAGGTCATGGTACCGCACAACGACTACTGGCCGTTGCCCTGGTACCTGCGCCAGCTGAGCAGAGTCGGCTGGTGGGCTGCACCTCCGCAGGACAGTCCACCGGCACCGTTGATCATTGCCGATATCTCTCTGGAGAGTGAACTCATTGATTATCTTTACAACCGGCCTGCGCCCGGTCAGCGCAAATTGTACATTCCCTACCTTCAACAACCGGTCTCTTTGCGTCCGGGTCAACCGTTGTTGCAGTTGTACGTGCAAAAAGAGTTTCTGGACAGGATGACGCTCCATGAACAGTGATCTCGTACAGGCTGACTGGCCATTTCACGCACTGCGTTTTCAACATTTTGCCATGAATACCATTTTCGAGATTTTTGTGGTTCATGATCAGGAATCGTTTGCCAGCGGCGCTGCGCACGAAGCCTTTTTGCTTTTAGATCAACTGGAAAACGATTTAAGCCGATTCAAAGAGAACAGCGACGTGGCCCGAATTAACCAGTTACAACCCGGCGAATCGACGGTGGTCAGTCCGCACACCTTTGAATGTTTACAGCGCGCCAGAGAGATGTTCCAATGGACCGAGGGCATGTTCGATGTGGGCGCCGGAGATGTGTTCGATTTTTACAAAGGCAAAAAAGCGGCGCCTCAGGTAATCCAGAGTGGATCTGTTAAAAATCTGGAATTGCGGTCCAAAAATTGGTCCGTCATCTGTCGCGACGCTCCGGTTTCCGTTGATCTGGGCGGCATCGGCAAAGGCTTTGCCCTGGAACAGATGAAGGCCTTGCTATTAGACTGGGAGATTGAGAGCGCCCTTTTGCATGGCGGACACAGTTCCGTTTTGTGTTTTGGCCCACTGGCCTGGCCGCTTTCTCTGCACAATCCATTTACAAACGAGCGGCTCGTGCAGAGGCTTCTTTTGCAGAATCAGGCCCTGGGCGCTTCCGGGTTGGCCAAAGGCCGGCACATTGTTAATCCTAAAACAGGGCAGCCGCTACAGGAACCTCGCGCGGCCTGGGCGCTGGCGCCGGATGCCACCCTGGCCGATGCGCTTTCCACGGTTTGCCTCCTCTGGCCTCCGCAGAAGTTGACGGCATTTTTCCACAAACACCCGGAACTGGCCTTCTACCTGGCGGCCGAAAAAACCGTTTACCATTCGCCAAACTGGCCGCAAAATTTTACCGCAGCGTAGCCCAATCTTAGAATACTTCCTTCAAAACATAAAATGCTTTAGCGTGCGAAAATTTTTGTGCTGTGTGAAGAAGCAAATCTGTTGAATTGTTGAATTGTTGATTTGTTGAATGGTTTGATGTCCCGTCCCAGAGAATCGCAATTTCCGCTGCGCTCCAACCGGCTAAAGCGGTCGGACAATTAAGAAAATTTCCCACACAGGTCTTCCCCCTCTCCCAGATTTTTATTCTGGGAGAGGGGGATTGAGGGGGTGAGGGCTAATTCGTGAAATAACTTCCTCTGTTGGAAGGGAAGAATTAAGAGTGTAAGATTTAAAGGGTTCCGGGGCACCGGCCTGTCAATTTTTAAAGAAGGTTTTTGGTTGCGGCTGTGCTGCATTAGAATACTTCCTTCAAAAGATCTAATCCCGCCACAGCGGGATGCGAAAATTCTTGTGCTGCATTCTTACTAAGCTTTCCCAAAAATTAAAGTAGATGAACATTTAAAAATCAATCTTTACATTGTAAAGATTATAACTCCCCCTTCCCTTTTTTTAAAGGGAACAGGGCCGGGGGGATGGGTTTTAAAACAAAAGCTCGCCATAAATGCTTCGCCCGTAAAAAGTCGCGGACTGAAGCACGAGTTACATTGCTCTTTCGAATGTTCTGCCAATGTAAGGGATTCTCAGAATGACATGCCGGCACGGTTCCTCACCGCCTGGGCATAAGTTGCCCCTTCGCAAATTAATTCATAATTCGTAATTTTTAATTTTTAATTTAAAAATACTTCCCTGTGCTCTCTGTGGTTGTTTAAATCCCCAAGGAAGGTTTTTGGTTGCGGCTATGCTGCCTTATAAATTTAGGTTCTTTATATAAGTGGGCCAAATAATTTTGGGGCATTCTTTGGGCTTTTTCATACAAAGAAAAAAGAAGTATTTCTGATATTAGCCGAATATGCCAGGAATGCGAAAATGGACGAAGGAGCAAGGAAAATTTTAGAAAAATATAAGAAAAAATACAAAAATAAAATTAATGTAAAAAAGTTGGTCAAGCGATAAGAAATATTCTAGTATAAATAGTTAAAACTGAAAGACTAACATTTTTGCCTTTTTACACAAATTTAAGGATTTAATCTTATTTTATTTATTATTTATGGATTAACTATTTTACCATATATAAAGATAAAAAGTATGAAAGAATATTCAAAGAAATGGAAGATTGGGAATACATTGACAGGAAACCAGTTCTTTTGTTCAATTTCTATTTTTTATAAGTACTATTATTTTCTTCATCTTAATTGTTATCGCTTTATTTAGGGAAAGATAAATTATCAAAATTTGAGTCGAGTATTTTTCAGAAAAAATAAAAGCTTAAATTTTATTTAAGCTTTATTAATTTGGGGTAATTTATCTTTGAGAAAATAATGGTGAGTTTCTAGGATATTATTATGATGGTTTTACAAATTTACATGCTAACTGGAGTGATGAGGCAAATACATGGGTGATAGGCAAGCCAGGCGAACAAGAGTATGGTTATAATCCCGAGAATTAAACTCCCTTCACATCCCATTAAAAAATATATTTTACAGCGTGCCGAAATTGCTTTCCAGGCAAAGAAATTAAATTAAAACGGGGAGCTTGCTCCCCATTTTAAGTATTCATCATCTTCTTGCGCCATTTGAGCTTGGCGCGGTGTCGCTTCTGGCTTGGACTGATATAGTGCGACTTTTTATGACATATCTCTATGATTTGTGCCTTGCGTACCTTACGATTAAAAGCGCGCAAAGCTGAATCAAAATCACCATAATTGGGAACATGAACGGTAATCATGATTACCCCCAGATTGATTAAACTCAATGTATTTAAAACGCCTGAGAGTAATCGATGTTTCCATATTCTGGATGAAAAATTCCTTTACTCCAGAACCTGCCCCTCTTTCAATTGATAACCGTTTAAAAATTCCTGCACCGCCATGCGCTTCTTCCCCTGTATTTGAACTTCAAACACATCAACAGCGCCCCGCGTACACTTAACGGTAAAACCATTTTTAAAAACCTTCACTATTGTACCCGGTTTATGTGGAGTATCATAACGCGGTACTAAACCAGACCTGAAAATTTTCAGCATCCTCCCCTGCCAGTAACAATAAGCAGCAGGATAGGGACTGAGCCCACGAATCCAGTTGTGCACCTGTTGAGCCGCTTGATTAAAATTCAGATGACACATCTCTCTGGTAATTTTGGGCGCTTTCGAGGCCAATTTTTCATCCTGTTTTATGGGAACAAGGTCATCAGCCTGCAAGCGATTTAGAGTTTCCAGCAAAACTTCTGCGCCAATCTCCGCCAATACATCGTGAAGTTCACCGGCGGTCATATCCGGCGTGATGGACACTCTGCGTTGCAAAAGCATATTGCCCTGATCCACGCCTTCATTGATAAGGATGGTGGTAACCCCGGTTTCTGTCTCTCCATTAATAATGGCCCAGTTGATCGGCGCTGCTCCGCGGTAACGGGGCAAAAGCGAGGCATGTAAATTAATGGTTCCCTTTGGTGGAATCGTGAACACCTCTGGCGGTAAAATTTTAAAAGCCACCACTACAAAAGCATCGGCCTTAAATTGTTTAAGCTGCCGAACAAAAGCTTCATCTTTTAATTTTTCTGTTTGTAATATAGGTATGCCCTTTTCCACCGCCAATTGTTTTACCGGTGAAGGTCTTAATTTTAGACCGCGCCCCTGGGGTTTATCGGGTATTGTAACCACAGCCACAACATCATGCTCAGAGTGCAGCAGTTTTTGCAGAGACACCCTGGCAAAGTCGGGCGTTCCCATAAAAACAATTTTCATCAGCTTTTGCTACCCGCCTTTTTAACGAAGTTAATGGCTGTACGCTCTACATGGATTTTTACATTGTCATCCACTTTTAAAAGAACGGTCTTTTTATCATCACTAAAACCAACGACTTTCCCATGGATGCCGCCCATAGTGACCACATTATCGCCTTTTTGCAATGCATCAAGCATTTTCTGTTTTTCTTTTTGCTTTTTAGCCTGTGGGCGAATCATCAAAAAATACATGATAACAATAATGAGAATGAACGGTAAAAAGGCCACCAAAGGGTTTCCGCCTCCCCCATTGCCCTGATTGGCTGGAGCCATGAGTAAAATACTTTGTAACATAAATCTCTCCTCTAATTTTAGTTTTCTACTGTTTTTGTTATGTTCTTCAGAATTTGCTTTTTCCAGTCGCTAAACTGGTCATTTAAAATGTTTTGCCTGGCCTTCCGTACCAGATCCAGATAGAAGTGGACGTTGTGTAAGGTAGCCAGCGTTAAGCCCAGAATTTCATTGACATTGTACAGATGTCGCAAATAAGCCCTTGAAAAGTTCTGACAGGTGTAACAGGCGCATTGAGGATCAATAGGCTTTTCATCTTTTTTAAACCGGGCCGATTTCAGAACCATTTTACCCTGCCAGCTAAATACGGTTCCATTGCGCGCATTACGCGTTGGTATTACACAATCGAACATGTCAATCCCGCGCTCAATGGCCTCCAGAATATCAGAAGGCATGCCAACACCCATCAGGTAACGGGGTTTTTCTTCGGGCAGAATTTGCGTACAAAAATCAGTCATGTCAAACATCACCTCTTTGGGCTCCCCAACCGCTAAGCCACCAATGGCATAGCCAGGAAAGTCGAGCTCCACCAGCGCCCTGGCGCTTTGCTCCCTCAGGTCCTTAAATGTACTTCCCTGAACAATGGCAAACAACCACTGTTTGTGTCCGTACAGCGGCTGCCAGCGACTGAAAATTTCGCGCTGCTTTCTTGCCCATTGAATGGTTAAGTCATTTGATTGCAATGCATATTCATAAGAAGAAGGATATGGCGGACATTCGTCCAGCACCATCATGATATCGCTGCCTAAACTGCGCTGGATTTCCAGAACCAGCTCGGGCGTAAATTTGTGCAATGAACCGTCCAGATGCGATTGAAAGAGGATGCCCTCTTCATCGATCTTACGCAGTTCTTTCAGGCTGAACACCTGAAATCCGCCACTGTCCGTCAAAATAGCTCGGTCCCAGCTAATGAAGTTGTGCAAGCCGCCCAGTTTCTCAATTAATTTGTGCCCGGGACGCATATAAAGATGGTAGGTATTGCCCAGAATGATGGATGCATGAACTTCGCGCAAATCTCTTGGCGAAAGCGTTTTAACCGTTCCCTGAGTTCCCACGGGCATAAAAACCGGTGTTTCTATTTGCTGATGATCGGAATGGATTAAACCAGCTCTTGCCTTGCTGTTGACCTCCGTGTGTATCAGTTCAAAAAACATGCGCTCCATTCGTTTTTATTTTTCAGAATGGTAACTTAATATTTTTTAAGTAAACAGAGCAAATATTTCTAAGGCCGCAGAGCCGCACCCCAAAAACATTTCCTCGGGGATTTAAGCAACCACAGAGAACCCAGAGCAGTTACAAAGGGCGCAATGAATTAGTTTTAATTAAAAATGAGTCCACTCTAAAAAGGTATTATTATCGAATTTTATTTAAATTTGCCTATTGTTTTTATTTAAATTACATCAAATATCTTCGTGTTAATCCGTGAAATTCGTGGTTTTTATACTGAACTCA
>NZ_JBSMDE010000122.1:0-26942 GCF_056497305.1 Caldithrix sp.
ATCCGCGTTATTTGGTGGCTTTAATTTTTAGCCCCGAACAATTTCCAATTTACTTTTAAAGAATAAATAATAAGTTTGTGTGAAAAAAATCTAAAAAAATAATGACACAACCCCGCGAATCTGAGGCCGTATTAGTCTGAATTTACGCAATTCCCTTTCTCTAAATCGCCATACATCCTTTCCCAATCCTTAGCAATCTGCCTTTTAATTTTAATCCTGCGCTCATCAGTCTGGTAACAAAGGTTTTAAAACATGGGCCATGAGTTGCCAGCCGATGACAAACAAAACAACCAACACCATCATCCATTTAGCGCCGGTAATCCATGTACACACCGCAGCAGCCGGCCTTACAGCCTGTGGAAAGCCTAATACCATTTTAAACTCCAGAAGGTTTTCCAGGTAGTCCAATAAGGCAACCGCAAAAGGTAGCCAGTGAAATCGTACCCAATAACTTCCTTCCTGGCTCAAAGACTTAAATATTCCCCGCAAAAGTAGAACATAGACCACAGGATAAAATAAATCGATTGACAGGGCCAGTAAGTACCAATTGCGCCCTGCCCGGCCATAATCTTGCAGTAATTCAAACGCATCTTGCGGGGTGTAGTGAAACCAGATATCCAACATCTGGCTGGATCCGGATATTCTTTCGATTTGTTTCAGAATCAACGCAAAAGCGATCTGAAAAAGTAAAAACAGGAGAACCAGAATTGAGATCCGCTTTTTGCTGGCTAACATCATTCTCCTATTCTCTAAAAGGCCGACTACAGAAGAACCAATCTATTTTATTTTAATAGCAGCATCTTTTTCACCTGATTGAATTCCGGTGTTTGAAGGCGATAAAAATACACCCCGCTTGGTAAACCACGACCGTCAAAGCGAATGGTAAACGGCCCGGCCGCTTGCTTCTGATTTACCAGCTGTCTGACTAAACGTCCCCCACTATCAAATACAGATAACCGGACATGCGTACTTCTATCGAGCTCATAACGGATGGTAGTCCGGGGATTGAAAGGATTGGGATAATTCTGTAGCAATCGAATTTGTTTGGGCAAAAAATCATCTTCCACATAATAGCTGATGGATTCAGCTACCTCAACGCTGACCGGAACTTCAAGATACCCTTCGTCCGGGTCATTACTGGTAATTTGGATGGTGGTGGAATTGGAGCCTTCTGTTTCACCGGAAACAAAGGTAATTTCCAGATAGTCGTAAGTCTCCGGCGCCAGAACCATGCTGGTTTTATCTATGCTAAAATCACTATTTGTGCTCTGAATATTACTAACCGTTAAATCTTCGACCCCTGTATTAATAATCGCCAGATAGTAGCGCGCCGTGCTGTTAAATTGCACGGTGTCCATCTGAACGGATTGCGGACTTACCACAATTTCAGGATCAGCAGGCACCGGTTCACCGGAAATACTCGGTAGGCGGTCGGCAAATTCCGGATGGTCGATAAAAGGATTGCGATTGTGCTGCCAATTGTGATCAATACGATCATTCCGTCTCCGTTCCCAGGCATCCACCGTGTCAATCCAATGCCAATCATATAAAGTCGATTTTTTCCCAAACACGGGATCATTTCCGTTTGTAGAAGGCGTGTAATCCACCAGTTCCAGATCGTAGCCTTCTTCCCCTTCGTAACGCACAACCATGTAATACATCATGCGCGCCACATCCCCTTTGTCTTCATCGCGCGGTTCCCAGGAATCGTTATCATAATAACAATTGGTAACCCCATCGGGATCGGTATATAAACTACCTCCGTTATCAAAATCAAGATTCCCGCGCTGGCTATTGACAGAAACATCGCAGGGCCGAATATGGTGGGCATCGGTTCCGGCCGGAGGATTATTACCAAAATCGCCATGCGATTTGGCCCAAACATGCTCCCGGTTCCATTGATCCGGATCGCCGCCATGGTTACTCTTAGGATAGGACCAGCCCGTGTAAATTAAAATCACATTGTTCGGATTGTTGGGGTCTTCGTCGGTATCCGACAAAATATTCCACAGGTCTGAATAGCTGTATTGTGTATGCCCTTTGATAATATTGTGCAAAGCCGATTTCAACTCCGCGCCCCACAAATTTTGCGTGGCATCGTAGTAAGCATCGTTGTAATGGGCCTGGGCCGAAGCTTCAATAATAATAGGGTGAATTCCATGATCCAGCTCGATGTGCAAAAAGTCGGTGTAATTGACATTTTGATCGCTCTCAAAAAAAATATTAAAATTCAGGTCGCTGTGTGGCGGCAGGGGTAAGGGATTTAAATCCGTACTAAAGACCGCTTCTTCAAAAGCAGCGCTCAGAATGTGCACCACTTTTTCCGAATTATTGTGCAGAATAACCTGACGTGTGTGTTTTTCATATGCGGTCACCGAACCGAAATCTACCACCGTGTCCGAAGCGGTAACCATTTGCCAGTCGTTTTGCGCCCATAAAATCTGGATGGCTAAAAAGGCCAAAACCAGCACTTTGTTAAACCGCTGCAATTTTCTCTCCTCTTTTTAGTTTTGTTACATCAGATGTTTTTTTACATGAAATTTTTTCTACTTGTTTTCTTCCCATTGTAAGAATATATTGCGGCACCGTTGAAAACGCGCTTTTCTTGCTATTTGAGCAAAATAAGTTTCTTGGTTTTACCTGTGCCCTTGCCGTCCTCCAGACGGTAGTAATAGAGGCCACCAGGCAATCCATCGGCTCTCCAGGTAACAGAATAATTGCCTGGTTTTTGCACCTCAGACACCAAATTTTGCACGATTTGGCCCAGGACATTGTAAATGGACAACCGAATGTAACTTTTTTTGAATAAACGATAGCGGATGGTGGTTACCGGATTGAAGGGGTTGGGATAATTTTGCTCCAGAATGAAAGCCTGTGGTTTCTCCCCCTGCTTTTCCGGTAAAGCTGAAGGATAGCCCTGGCCGTAAGCAAAAATTAAGAGACTGTCCCCGATGATAGAGTTACTACACATGAGCAGGCTATCTTCAAAATAGTCCTGATTGGATGAAGCTTTACAAATGCTACATAAATCCGGAGCTGAAAAAATAAACAGCACGGAATCCCCTGGATCAATAGTCACAAAAAATGGCCAATGTCCACCGTCTATTCTGTAAAAAATGGTCGTGTCTTTCATCTCGATTGTGAGAAGATAAGCATATTCCTCGTGAACGCTGAATAAACTATCGATGATCAGATCGGCGTTGCCGGTATTGCGCACGACTAGCGTGTCATAACCAAACTCTTCTGGGAAATAAAGCGAATCTTTACTGAGTTCGATTTGCTGCCCGAGACTCAAACGGAACGAAAAGAGTAAGAGCCCAAGACAAAACACCCAGCCAAATTTTTTTTTCATTGCCTTCTCTCCTACATTGAAAAAGTTCTGCGATATGTAATTTGTGGTGTCATTTCTATGAGTCCCGAAAATGGAGACGATGAGAAATCTTTTGTATTGATTAAGGTTAAAAGATTTCTCAGCCCGATGAATCGGGATTCGAAATGACATCTGCGTTTTACTGAGCGCAACTCTTGAAAAAAGTTTGCTAAAATCACAGAAAAACGACTTCCAATTACTTTAAAGTAAAATTCTTTTGCTTCCATTAACAAATGGTGCATTTTATCAGAACGGGTCTCTAAAAACTCCTGCTCTGCCCGTTTCTTCTAATTTACATTTTTTGCAGCCCGCCCGTGTAACGTAGCTCGCATTTTTCATCGTTAAAATTAAGACCCATGTAAATAAGTAAAATATTTAAAACGCAATATGCTTCCACACTTCCAGTCTGAGCCAGCTTGAACGAACAATCACATACCATGTGTTAGCGCCCAAAAATCTCGCCATTTTCACCAGGCCCGTTGTGTCTGGGCCCCCTGCTCTTCATCAAAGCTCAAAACGTTTCCTCACCTTTGCGATGATTTTTTATCAGGAAGTTGATTTCGCGGCGCACACGCATCAATTCGCCAGTGTAATGGGCCACGGCTTCCTGCGACTCATGATCATTACGGATCAGTTCCTGAAACTCCTGGGCCTTTTTTTCTAAACTCCATTTTTTTAACTGGAAAATGCAATCTCGGGCAAACTTGAAGGGATTATCGAATTGCATCAAATCCAGTGCCGAGAGGGCAGCCTGCACATCCACCGCTTCTTCAAACTGGAGCAACACCTCCTTGCTGTCCACTTTTCCCTTTTCTTCCAATTCGCTGATGATGGCCTCATACACCTCAATAAAAGAAGGATTTTCAAACATGTCATAGGACAATTGAGAAAGCAGATAATTCTTAATCTTCTCTTCGCCGTTCAACAGCAAATAAATTACACCCGCTTCGGCCAGATATTGTCCGCGATTGAGGCGTTCTACCTTTTCTGTGGTAACCTCTGCTTCACCTTCAGCCGACTTTTTCCATCGGCGCTGTTTTTTTTCTAACTTGCGAAATTGTTCAATGAGCAGGGCTTCATTAATCTGTAACAGATCAGAAATCAATGGTAGATAGAGGCCGGTTTTAAGCGGATTCCTTAACTCCAGTAGATTTTCCATAAGCTCCATAACGAACTGGTTTTTGGCCTGCAGCGATGGTTTGGGGTTTTGCTCAAAGAAGGCATTGATTTCAAACTCAACCGGCGTTAATTGTGAAGCGAGATAGGGCTTCAATGCTTCCAATCCGTTCTTGCGCAGGAAGGAATCGGGGTCCTCATCGGCCGGCAGAACAGCGATGTAGGCGTTCAGCCCATTCTTTTCCAGAATGTAACCATTACGCACAGCCGCCTTACGACCCGCCTCATCTCCATCGTACAACAGTAAAACTTTCTGCGTGTAGCGTCCTAATAATCTGGCCTGGTAATCGGTCAGCGCGGTACCGGAAGAAGCCACCACGTTACTCTGTCCATGTTCTACCAGCTGGAGCAGGTCAAAATAGCCTTCCACCAGAATGACAAAATCCTCTTCGCGAATGCGGTTCAGGGCCTGGTAGAGGCCGTACAAAATCGAACCCTTTTTGTAAATGGGGCTCTCCGGACTGTTGAGGTATTTGGGTTGCTGTTCTTCGCGTAGTTGACGCCCCCCAAAGCCAATCACCTTACCGCTCAAATTGTGAAAGGGGAACATCACCCGGTGACGAAATTTGTCGATATAGGAATCGTTGTAGAAACTTCTGGCAATCAATCCCAGCTTTTCGGCCTCTGCCAGGTCCACGCTATTTTGCTTCAAAGTATCCAGCAAGCCGCTTTTTGAATCGGGTGCATAGCCCAATTGAAACTTGCGTATGGTTGTTTCGGACAGACCGCGCTTTTTAAAATAGGTTAACCAGCTTTTATTCTCCTTTTTAAAAAGATTTTCTGCAAAATATTGAGCGGCCAGTTCATTGATGCGGTAAAGTTTCTCGAAGTAGGTTCTCTCTTTTATCTGTCCTTTTAAATCTTCTTCCGGAAGCGGAATGCCTGCAAAATCAGCAGCCCGGCGCAAAGCTTCAAAAAACGATAGTTTCTCATATTCCATGATGAAGGTAAAAATATTACCGCCCTTGCCACAGCCAAAACAATGAAAAATCTGTTTTGCAGGACTGACAATAAAGGATGGCGTTTTTTCTGTGTGAAAGGGACACAATCCCTTGTAATTTTGTCCGGCTTTTTTTAAAGAGACAAATTGCGAGATGTAATGCACGATATTAACCGCGCCACGGATTTCATCGATTTTTAAAGGATTGATTTTTCCCATAATTATTTAAAAAATATTAAGTTGACTTCAATCGTACTACTTTCTAAATTAAACATTTTTAGTGGTCAAGAGCAAATAAACTTAAAAGGAGAATGTCATGGCCCAACAATTCCCGGAAAAACAGATCAATATTGAATTAGGCGAACAGGAAGCGGAGGGAATCTACAGCAATCTGGTTTTGATTTCTCACTCTCCGGCGGAATTTGTGTTCGATTTTACGCGCATTTTGCCCGGCAAACCAAAGGCCAAAGTTTACGCCCGCATCGTTATGGCGCCCCAGCATGCCAAATCTCTGTTGAAAGCCCTGGAAGAAAATATCCGCAAATACGAGGCGCAGTTCGGTGAGATTATCATTCATGGACAGGACCAGAAAGGTAAAAACATCGGTTTTCAGACCGACAAAGAATAGACCGTTCTGCGAACCTTAATTGCATTCGACCAATTAATTCTTTAATTTTGGAAATTTATGATGAATACAACGCAAGAAGCCATTGCACGCGTTAGAGAACGTATTGAAGAAGCCTGTCAAAGAAGCGGAAGAAAGACAGACGAGATTACGTTAATAGCGGTAACCAAAACGGTTCCGGTTGAAACCATTCTGCAGGCTTACGAAGCGGGCTTAAAAATATTTGGAGAAAACAGACCGCAGGAATTGCGGGACAAGGCGCAGGCTTTACCCGGGGACATCGAATGGCATTTCATCGGCCATTTGCAAACGAATAAAATAAAATACGTTGTTCCACGCGCGTCCTTAATTCATTCGGTGGATTCCGTTCGCCTGGCACTGGCGCTGGAACAGTTCGCCGAAAAGCGACAACTTAATATTCCGATTTTATTGGAGGTGAACACCAGCGGCGAAAGCAGTAAATTTGGTTTTAATCCGGAAGAGGTGAGCGCCGCCTTTGAAACAATTAAGGGCATGCAACATTTGCAACCCAAGGGCTTGATGACCATCGGACCGTTGACTGAAAATAAGGAACAGATCCGCATGGCTTTCAGAACCTTGTATCGCTTGCGCGAAGAACTTGTGCGCCAGTTTAGTGATGCTAAACTACCTTTTCTTTCAATGGGCATGAGCGGCGATTTTGAAATCGCCATTGAAGAAGGTAGCACACATATTAGAGTTGGAACAGCCATTTTTGGCGCCAGAGGGAGGTAACATTGAAACTAACGCCGATTGACATCAAAAAACAGGAATTTAAAACCGCCCTGCGCGGTTATGATCGCGTGGAAGTGGAAACCTATCTGGAATATGTGGCGGAAGAGTACGAACATCTGCTGCAGAATAATCAAAAGCTGGAAAAAGAGGTCAATACGCTTAAAGCCGAATTACGTCATTACAAAGACGTGGAAAAGACCCTGAAACAAACACTGTACGAAGTGCAGCAAACCTCTCAGCTTTCCAAGCAGACTTCTGAAAAAGAAGCGCAACTGATCAAACGCGAAGCCGAAGTAAAAGCGCGGCAGATGATCGATGAAGCGAAAGCCGAAGTGGAAACTCTAAAACGGGAACTGGCTGAACTAAAGCAGCAAAAAGATTCGTTGGTCACCCGATTACGCTATTTGCTTTCTTCCCAGCTGGAACTACTGGAAATTCTGGAAACCGAAGAGGGACAACTGGAAAAAATAAAATCCAAAGCCCGGGACACAATGTTTAAGGGCACCAAGCGTTCAACCTCAAATCCTAAAAAAACAAAAACGGGAGAAAAACCCATTGCAGAAGACAAGGAACCGGAGATCGAAATAAAGGCTCCGAATCAAAACGAAAAGACTTCTCCTGACAAAGGCAAAGAGAGCCCTCCAAAAAAACAAAAGGGAGCCGATTTCTTCAAGGACATCTTCGGTGAAGAGTTAGATGACTTTTTAAAATAAGAGACAAGGGAGTTTCTTTTAAAGAGAGGAAAAGTTATGTGGGGAGCTAAAACCATTGTAGCGGTTGTCATGCTGACCGCTATTTTAAGCAGTCTGGGCTGTAGCAGCAGGCGTTACGTTTCTTTGACCGATCCCGAATCGCAGGCTTCGGTACGCATCAATCTGAAAGATGGCACCTTTCGTGAGGGCATTATTGTTACTGGCGATTCTCTGAATCTGGTTTATGTGGATGCCAAAACGCACAATAAGAGTGTCATCAAATTTGACAATATTAAAAACATTGTTAAAATCAGCCGTTATTTTGATTTTGAAGGAAATCCAATTCCGGTGCAGGAGATCAATAAGTACAAATCTCCCAAAAATACCATATTGTATGGTTCGGCTGGGCTCTTTTTAGGGGCAGCCGTGGGCACCGGCGTGGGCATCGTTTTATATTCACAGGATCAGCCTTTGTTGGCCAACGCCAGCATTCTCCTGTTCGGAGGATTAGGCGCTTACTATTTTGGCCATAAGGGACATTTTAAAGATATCGAAGAGGCCGCTTTCGCCGCCCGAAAAGCGCGCTACGAAGAATACAAAGCCATCCGCGCGGAAAAACGCAGATTGGAAGAATTAAAGCGCAAAAAAGAAGAATTGTTGAAAAAATTAAAACAAAAAAAACAACAGACTAAATAAGGAGTCAGGTAGAACAATGCTCAATAGGGATGCCTATCTTCAGCAGATATCCGAAGCGTACGAATTTATCAACGGTCAAATTAAAGGCGCTCCCCGGGTGGGGATCATTTTAGGAACCGGTTTGGGGGGCCTGGCTAAAGAGATTAACTCTTACCTGGAAATTCCTTACCAGACCATTCCCCATTTCCCGGTTTCTACAGTAGAAAGCCATGAAGGGAAATTAATTTTTGGTCAGCTCGGCGGCAAAGAAGTCATGGCCATGCAGGGTCGCTTTCATTACTACGAAGGCTACACCATGCAGCAAATTACCTTTCCACTGCGCATTATGAAAAAAATGGGGATTGGTACACTGTTGATCTCCAATGCCGGCGGCGGGATGAATCCTTTGTTCCGCAAGGGCGATTTGATGATCATCGAAGATCACATCAATCTTTTGGGAACCAACCCGCTGATTGGCCAGAACCTGGACGAGTTTGGGCCGCGTTTTCCGGATATGTCTGAACCCTATGCTAAACGATTGATTGCCCTGGCAGAAGAGGTAGCCCTGGAAAACAAAATAAAAATCCAGAAAGGCGTGTTTGTGGCCGTTCCGGGGCCCAGCCTGGAAACACGGGCCGAATACCGCTTTCTGCGGGCTACAGGAGCCGATGTGGTGGGCATGTCCACCGTACCGGAAGTGATCGTGGCCAATCACCAGGCTATGGAGGTGCTGGGCATTTCCGTAATCACCGATGAATGCTTTCCGGAGGCGCTGGAACCGGTCAATGTAGAAGAGATAATCCGTGTGGCTGCCCAAACCGAGCCCAAATTAACTTTAATCATGCGTGAAGTAGTGAAACGCTTGTAGGTGTAGTGAGCGTAAATCATTTTAATGGAGCAAAGGAAAAGATGTTTAAAGAAGTGAAGAAGAACTTACAGCTGTCTGAAATCGAAGAACACATTTTAAAATTCTGGAAGGAACACAAGGTATTTGAAAAATCCGTGGAGAACCGTCAGGGCCGGCAAAAATACATCTTTTATGAAGGACCGCCCACGGCCAACGGGAAACCGGGCATCCACCACGTAATGTCGCGTACCGTAAAAGACGTAATCTGCCGTTTTAAAACCATGGAAGGCTATCAGGTTCCGCGTAAAGCCGGTTGGGACACCCATGGGCTGCCGGTGGAAATTGCCGTTGAAAAAGAGATGGGCATTACCAACAAAAAAGAGATCGAAAAGATTGGTATCGATAAATTTAATAATGCCTGTAAAGAACTGGTTAACCGCCATATCGAAATGAAGGAAGGCTGGCGCACCTTAACCGATCGCATGGGTTATTGGATCGATCTGGATCATGCCTACATCACTTACAAAAATGAATACATCGAATCGGTCTGGTGGGCCATTAAACAGATTTTTGACAAGGGACTCATCTACCGCGATTTCAAAATTGTGCCCCAGTCACCCACCATCGAAACGCCCTTGAGTTCCCACGAGCTCTCTCTGGGCTACAAAGAGGTCAAAGACCCCAACTGTTTTATTAAAGTAAAAATTCTGGGATCGCCTAAAAAAGAACTGGAAAACGCTTATCTGCTGGTCTGGACCACAACCCCATGGACGCTGATCTCCAATGTGGCCATGGCCGTGGGCCCGGACATCGATTATGTTCTGGTTAAAAATACCAGAACCATTAAAAACAAAGAGGGGCAACGCACCGAAAACGATTTGCTGGTACTGGCTGAGGCGCGTTTGAGCGTGCTCGACGGCGAATACGAAATTTTAGAACGCTTTAAAGGCAAAGAGTTGTTTGGCACGGTGTACGAGCAAATTTTTGAATTTTTGCCCATTGATCGGCAAAAATATCCCAACGCTCTCACAGTTCTAACGGCCGATTTTGTTTCTACCGAAGATGGTTCGGGCATTGTTCACATTGCACCGGCCTTTGGTCAGGACGACTATGAGATGTCCAAAAAATACAATTTGCCCTTTTTACAACCGGTTACACCCGGGGGACGTTTTACCGATGAGGTGGGCGAATTTTCCGGGCGCACCGTCAAAACCTTCCAGTACACCGACCATGTGGAAGAAGGGGTGGATAAGGATGTAGTTGCCGGGCTGAAAAAGCGGGGCAAACTGTACCGCAACACCTTCGACTACGTACACAGTTACCCACACTGCTGGCGCACGGACAATCCCATTATCTACTACGCCCGCGAATCGTGGTTTATTGATTCGCCCAAGTACAAGGATCAGATGATCGCCCTCAATAAGACGATTAACTGGAATCCTAAAGAGATCGGGCCGGGACGCTTTGGCAACTGGCTGGAAGATGTAAAAGAGTGGTCCCTGTCGCGCGACCGTTACTGGGGCACCCCCCTGCCCCTGTGGGTCAGTGAAGATGGCGAAGACATCATCGCCGTTGGCTCCATTGAAGAATTGAAGCAAGGCTGGTACGAAAAGGAAGACGGCACACGCGTTCCGGTTACCGAAGTGGAAGATCAACTCGATTTGCACCGACCGTTTGTGGACCGCATCATTTTTGAAAAGGATGGTAAAATTTACCGACGTACGCCGGAGATCATCGACGTGTGGTTCGATTCCGGTTCCATGCCCTTTGCTCAGTTTCACTACCCATTTGAAAACAAGGAATTGTTTGAAAGCAGTTTTCCGGCCGACTTCATTGCCGAAGGCATTGACCAGACGCGCGGCTGGTTTTACACCCTACACAACATTGCCACCGTTCTGTTCAATAAACCGGCTTTCAAGAATATTATTGTTAATGAATTGATCCTGGATAAAGAGGGCCTGAAAATGAGTAAATCGCGGGGCAACGTGGTTTACCCCATGGAGATGATGGATAAATACGGCGCCGATGCCCTGCGCTGGTATTTTATGGTTGTCAGCCCGCCATGGATCCCCAAGAAATTTGACGAGGCCGGATTGCAGGAGGTGGTACGCCGATTCTTCTCTACTCTGATCAACGTGTACTCCTTTTTTGTTATGTACGCCAATCTGGATGGCTATTCTGGTGAAGAAGCGCCCATACCTTTTGAGCAGCGTCCGGAGATCGATCGCTGGATTCTCTCCCGGCTTTACACGGTGATTGAACAGGTGCGCGGTAGTCTGGACAATTACGACATCACGCGCGCCGTACGCACGCTCAACGACTACATGATCGACGACGTTTCCAACTGGTACGTACGACGCAACCGTCGCCGTTTCTGGAAATCAGAAGCCGGGCCGGACAAATTAGCAGCCTATCAGACTCTGCACGAAGTACTGCTAACTTTTATTAAATTGATGGCCCCCATAGCGCCTTTCATTGCGGAAGAAATCTATCTGAATCTAAAATCGCAGGACGAGCCGTTGAGCGTGCATCTTGCCGACTATCCTGAACTGAGCGCTACCCAGCAGAAACAGCGCGATCCGGCTCTGGAAAAGGCCATGGGCCTGGCGCAAAAAATTGTTTCTACCATCCGCGCCTTACGCAATGAAAAGCAAATCCGCGTGCGTCAACCCTTAAGCCGCGTGCTGATCTTTACGCCCATTACCCAGGATCGTAATGACATCAGCAAAATGGCGGACATTATTAAAGAAGAAGTTAACATTAAGCAAATCGAATTTATTGACGATGATAGCAGCATTGTCGAACGAAAAGCCAGGCCCAATTTCAAAGTTTTAGGAGCCAAGGTGGGCAAATTAATGGGCCAACTCAAAGACATTATTTCCAGCCTGGGCAGCGACAAAATACGAGAGCTGGAGAGTAAGGGCTATATTCATGTGTTCATTGACAATCACGAGCTTAAGTTAGAAAAGGAAGATGTGGTCATTACCTCCGATGCCAAAGGTCGTTTCGCCGTCCATGCCGAAGATCAGATGACCATTGCCCTGGATCTGACCTTAACCCCGGAACTGCTGGAAGAAGGCTTTGCTCGGGAATTTGTGAACCGCGTCCAGAACCTGCGTAAGGAGATGGATTTTAATGTAACCGATCATATTAAAATTGAAGTTTCAGGACTGCCCGCTGAAAAGAAAATGGCATTAGAGCATCAAAAATCGTACATTCAAGCTGAGACCCTTGCTGATTATTTAATCTTTAGCAATCAGGCGCCGGACTCGGCCAGAGAAGTCAAAATTGATGATGTAACATTTAAAATTAATTTAGTTAAAATTTAAGTGCGAGGAAGTGTATGACCAAGAAGGAACTCGAACATTTCAAGCAGATTATTCTGGAAAAAAAGAAAGAGGTCGTAAAGAACCTGGAATACCTGCGTTCAACGGTACTGGATTCCACCACGCGAGAAGCCACCGGCGATCATTCGGCTTATTCCTATCACATGGCAGACCAGGGCACGGACAATATGGAACGCGAAAAAGCCTTCCTGTTTGCCGCCAGAGATGAAAAATATCTCAAACAGCTGGATATGGCTCTGGAACGGATTGAGAATGGTTCTTACGGAATTTGTCGTGTTTGTCAGAAAGAGATTGACCACAAGCGTCTGGAAGCAGTGCCCACCACTACCATCTGTTTTGACTGTAAAGTGGCTGAATCGGGAAAATAAGAATCTATGCAGAAAACGCTCTCAGCTAAACTGATGGCTGGCATTATCGTGCTTGTAATCTTTTTAGACCAGATTACCAAATACATCGTTAAAAGCAACATGCGCCTGGGCGAATCCATTCCGGTGCTTGGCAATTTTTTTCGTCTTACCTATGTCGAAAATCCAGGCATGGCTTTTGGCCTGCGCATCAGTAACCCCATTCTATTTAGCGGGCTGTCCATTTTTGCCGCCCTGCTGGTCTTTTACTACCTGTTTCGCCTGCGTAACGAAGGCTGGTTAATTCAAAGCGCCCTGAGCTTGATCGCCGCCGGAGCGATTGGGAACCTGGTGGACCGCTTTATTCATGGCAAGGTGGTCGATTTTTTTGACGTTGAGTTCTTTGATGTGACCATTCCGGCTTTTAATGTTCTGGGCCTGCACTTCCCTGGTTACAGCCTTACACGCTGGCCCGTTTTTAACATTGCCGATTCAGCCGTGACCATCGGCATGATCATCCTCATTGTTTACATCATTTTTATTGGCGATCCTTTAAAAAGTCTCAATTACCCAAATTCGGATAAAAAGACAGAAATAGAGACTGAGTAGCTTTTTCGTGGAAAAGACAGTACACTTTCAAATAGATGCGCAATTCGTCGGTTTTCGTCTGGATCAATTTTTAGCTGCGCAGTTCACCGACCGCAGTCGTTCGTATTTTAATCGCCTGATTAAAAATCGCTTTGTGCTGGTCAACAATCAGCCGGTCAAAAGCGGTTACCTGCTTCGTCTGGGCGACCAGGTTACGGTTCAGTTAAAAGAAACGGAAATCGATCTGGAGCCGGCCCCCATTCCCATTCAAATTGTTTTCGAAGACGATGACATTCTGGTTTTGAATAAACCGGCCGGTATGGTGGTGCATCCGGGCAAGGGCAATGAAACCAATACGCTGGTGAATGCCCTGCTCCACTACACTAATCACCTGGCGGACACGGGAGAAAAGATGCGCCCGGGCATCGTTCATCGCCTGGACAAAGACACCTCCGGGCTCATTGTCATCGCTAAAAACAACCTGGCCCAACGAAAACTGCGCAGACAATTTGACACCAAACAGATCTACCGCATTTACTGGGCGCTGGTCTGGGGCGATTTTGATCAGGACTCCGGCACCATCCATGAACCCATCGCTCGTAGCCGCAAAAATCCGATTAAATTCGTGGTCGACCCCAGAGGCCGTGACGCCATCACCCATTTTAAAGTTTTACAACGGTTCCAATACGTAACCCTGCTGCAAGTCAAGCTGGAAACCGGACGTACGCATCAAATCCGCGTACACATGCGCCATATCAATCATCCGGTGGTTGGCGACCAATTGTACAACGGACGTGAAACGCAATTGCTGCATCTACCCCAGAATCTACGCAAACGGGGCGAACACCTCTTAAAATTGCTCCCCCATCAAACTCTACACGCTAAAGAGCTGACCTTCCTGCATCCCAGAACCAATCAACGCGTTTCCTTTGAATCGGAACTGCCGGAAAATTTTAAAATCGCCCTGCAAAAACTGCCGGACCTATTTCTACTGTAAATAGTGGCTATTTGAACTGCGCCCCGCTCAAACAATGATTAGTTCCAGGCCTGCTTTTTCCAGTTTGTCTTTTTCACTTTGGGGAATGGCAGCGTCGGTGATGATGGAATGAATCTTTTCCACGGGCGCAATGAAGGCAAAACTGCGTTTGTTGAATTTACTGGAATCGGTCACAACAAAGACTTCGCGCGAAATCTCAATCATGATGCGGTTCAGGTAGGCCTCTTCCACATTAGGCGTGTAGATGCCCAATTCGCTGTCAATCCCATCCACGCCAAGGAACAATTTGTCGCAATAGTAATTTCTGATGGCGCTCTCCGCCGTCGGACCAACCAGAGAAAGCGCATTTTTCCTCAGAATTCCGCCGGGCACAATTACGCGAATATCCGGAAAATCAGCCAGCATGTGAGCAATGTTCAGCGCATTGGTAATAACCGTCAGCTCTTTAAAATGGCCCAGATTTTTGGCAATCTCCAGGGTGGTCGTGCCCGAATCCAGAATTATGGTGTCGCCTTCCTGAATCAATTCGGCGGCCTTGCGCCCGATGGCCTGCTTTTCTTTAAAGTGCTTTTGCGCCTTTTCAGTAATCTTAAAATCGACGGCCACACGCTGGGGACGAATGGCGCCGCCGCGCGTGCGGATTAAGAGATTCTTCTTTTCCAGATGCGACAGATCATTGCGTATGGTTACCGAACTGACCCTGAAAGCCTTGCTCAAAGTGGCAACCTGTACCTGCCCCTCCCGTTCGATGAGCTCCAAAATCCTGGCCCGTCGCTGAACCGTCATTTCCCGATCATTTTCTTCTGCAGCCATTACTTTCAAAACCTTTCATTACTCTTTCTAAATTAACTTAAAAAATAATGCAGCGCCTGTCAATCGCCGCCCATACCCTTAATTTACAACAAATTAATGGACAGATGAAAAAAAATTCAAAACATCTCATATTTTTTTGACAAGTCTTTACAACTTTATTATCTTTCATTTCGAAAGGTTTTGATATTTTACGAAAGATATTGAAAGGTTTTACATTGTTTCCAGACATTCCTTACTCCGACCTTAAAGACCTTGGCGCCCTGCACACCGGACAGGAGATCGCCGGACAGCCCGAACTGTGGCTGAAAACATTTCAGTTTCTTACCATCGTCAAAGACGAACTGCGCCGCTTCTTAGACCCCCTGTTCCAGAAACCGGGATTACAGGTTCTTTTTACTGGCGCCGGCACCTCAGCCTTTATTGGCGAAGTTTTGCAGGGCGTTTTCCAGAAAAACCTGGGACTGGTAAGTCGGGCCGTTGCCACCACCGACATCGTCACCCATCCCGAGTACTACTTTTTACGACAAACGCCCACCTTACTGATTTCCTTTGCTCGCTCCGGCAACAGCCCGGAAAGCATCAAAACCGTCGAACTGGCCAATGAATTTTGTGACGACATTCATCATCTGATCATCACCTGCAACGCTAACGGCCATCTGGCGCAAAAAGCCAATCCAGCGAACAGCTTCGTCTTTTTACTCCCTCCGGAAGCCAATGACCAGAGTCTGGCCATGACCGGCAGCTTTACTTCCATGCTGCTTTCCGGCCTGCTCATTTCCAGACTGGATGAACTGCATCTGCTGGAAGGGACGGTGGACACCCTGGCCAGCTACGGTCGCAAAGTTTTAAGTCAGTATGCCCTGCCCTTAAAACAGGCCGCCCAATTACCTTTTAAACGGGCGGTATTTTTAGGTTCGGGCATTTTTCAGGGCGTCGCCCGGGAATCTCATCTCAAACTGCAGGAATTAACCGACGGCAGGGTCATTTGCAAGTTTGACACTTTTTTAGGATTCCGACACGGCCCCAAGGCGGTGATTGACCCCGAAACCCTGATGGTGTACATCTTTTCCAATCGCCGTTACCCACAGCTTTACGAGATGGACCTGGTGAAATCGATTTACAGGGGCCAGAAAGGCCTTTTCGGAATCGCCATTTCCGAAAGCGAACTGCCGGGAATAAAACCCGAGCTCAAGATCATTTTCAACGAAGACGATGCGAGTCTGAGCGAAGAATTTTTAACCGTGGTCAGCGTTCTGCCGGCGCAGATGTTAGGTTTTTACAAATCGCTCTCTTTTAACCTTGAACCCGATCAACCGTCCGTCAGCGGGGCCATCAGCCGCGTGGTTCAGGGCGTTAAACTGTATCCGTATGGACGAAAATTGGAAAAGGCATGAATCTGCATCCTTTAAATAAAATAATCGAGCGGCACAAAAAAGGAGCGCCGATCGGTATTTATTCCGTCTGTTCGGCCAATCCTTTTGTTTTAAAGGCGGCCATGCAGCAGGCGCGAGAAGACCGATCTTTGCTGCTGATTGAAGCCACCTCCAACCAGGTGGATCAATTCGGCGGCTACACCGGCATGCGGCCCGAAGATTTTAAAACAATGGCGCTTGAGCTGGCAGCCGAAGCCGATTACCATCCACAGGGATTAATCCTGGGCGGCGACCATCTGGGGCCCAACCGCTGGGCCAGACTGAACGCCCTGCAGGCCATGAACCATGCTAAAGAACAAATTGCGGCTTACGTAAAAGCCGGCTTTTCCAAAATCCACTTAGACGCCACCATGCCCCTGCAAAGCGATGCCACAGACTCCGCCGGCCGTCTGCCGATCGAAATAATCGCTCAACGCACCGCAGAATTATGCGCTGCGGCCGAACAGGCCTACCGGCAGGGCAGTCAGCTCTTTCCGCCTCCGGTGTACGTTATCGGCAGCGACGTGCCCATTCCAGGCGGCGCGCAAGAAGAGCTTAACCACATCCACGTGACCCAGGTAGAAGAAGTTCAGCAGACCATCGAACACGTGCGGCGGGCGTTTGAGAAAAACGGCCTGCAAGCGGCTTACGAAAGAGTTTGCGCTGTCGTCGTGCAGCCGGGCGTGGAATTCGCCGATCAAATCGTTTTTGAATACGCTTCTGACAAGGCGGCTTCTTTAAAAGGTTTTATTGAACGTCATCCGCAGCTGGTTTACGAAGCGCACTCCACCGACTACCAGACCAGCGCTGCTTTGCGTCAGATGGTGGAAGACCACTTTGCCATTTTAAAGGTCGGGCCCGCGCTGACCTTTGCCCTGCGCGAAGCCATTTTTGCCCTGGCCTTCATGGAAAAAGAGCTGCTGCCGCTGCACAGGGCGCTTAAACCTTCCGCCATTCTGGAAACCCTGGAACAAACGATGGCCGAAAATCCTGCCCACTGGCAAAAACATTACGGCGGAACAAAGGAAGAAGTACGCTTTGCGCAGCGTTTTAGCCTGAGCGACCGCATTCGTTACTACTGGCCGCTTCCCCCGGTTCAAAAGGCCCTGCGTCAGCTGCTAAAAAACTTGCAACAAATTTCCATTCCTCTAACTTTGGTAAGCCAGTTCCTGCCAGAGGAACATCGACGTATTCGACAGGGAGCGCTAAGCAACGATCCGCAGGCGCTGATTCTGCACAAAATTCAAAGCGTATTAAAGCCGTACGTCGAGGCGGCGCAAATGCAAAACTCTTTGACATTCACGCAAAATCAAAATTCATTAGCAATGGAGCGACTATGAAGAAGAGACCCTGGCTACTTTACGCCATCATCACCACCACTTTCTGGGGCGTGTGGGGCGCTTTAATCGAAATTCCGGAAAAAGCGGGCTTCCCGGCCACGCTGGGCTACTCCGTCTGGGCTTTAACCATGATCATTCCGGCGGCCATTGCCCTCTCTTTAGTAGGCTGGCAGCTGGAACGCGACCGCAAATCGATCTTTTTAGGACTGGTGATCGGCTTTACCGGCGCCGGCGGCCAGCTCATTCTCTTTCAGGCCCTGCGATCCGGACCAGCGTACCTGGTTTTTCCCTTCATCTCTCTTTCGCCGGTGGTAACCATCTTACTGTCTTACGTCTTTTTAAAAGAGCGGGCCAGCGTGCGCGGCTGGCTGGGCATCGTGCTGGCATTGATCGCCATCCCCCTGCTCTCCTACCAGTCCGCCACGAACAATGGTGACAGCGGCTACCTGTGGATCATTCTTTCATTGATCGTCTTTCTGGCCTGGGGCTTTCAGGCTTATGTCATGAAGTTTGCCAACAAAACCATGAAGGCCGAAAGCATCTTCTTTTACATGACTCTAACCGGCATTCTGCTCATCCCCGCGGCCTTGTTGATGACCGACTTTTCGCAGCCGATCAACTGGGGATTTAAAGGGCCCTACCTGACGGCCATGATCCAGATTCTCAATTCCGTCGGCGCCCTGATGCTGGTTTTCGCCTTTCGCTACGGCAAGGCCATGATCGTCAGTCCCATGACCAATGCCCTGGCGCCGGTCATCACCATCGTTATTTCGCTGTTCATTTACCAGGTTATTCCCCAACCGGTGATCATTGCCGGCATGGTTCTGGCTATTGTGTCGGCCTTTTTGCTGGCGATTGAAGAGGAGTGAGGGAAAAGTTTAGGAGTTTAGAGGTTTAGAAGTTTAGGGGTGTAAGGAATGGCTTCGGTAAAATATGATGTGATTGTTGTGGGCGAGTTGAACGTCGATTTAATTCTGAACAAAATTGACGGTTTTCCTGAAATGGGCAAGGAAAAATTAGCGGATCAGATGACTCTTACCCTGGGCAGCTCTTCCGCCATCTTTGCCAGCAACCTGAGCGCCCTGGGAGCCAGCGTTGCCTTCATAGGAAAAATCGGACACGACCAGTTCGGTCAGCTGGTGCTGGACAGCCTGCAAAAAAAAGGCGTAAGCACGGAGTTCATCATTCAAGATGAAAATTTAAACACCGGCGCCACCATTGTTCTTAATTATGATGAAGAGCGGGCCATGATTACGCATCCCGGCGCCATGAATCATTTGACCATTGAAGACATCTCGGCCGAGCGGTTACAACAGGCCCGACACCTTCATTTTTCATCTTTCTTTTTACAACCCGGCATTCGTCAGGACGTTGGCAAATTGTTTAAAATGGCCAAAAGTCTGGGGCTTACCACTTCTTTTGATATGCAGTGGGATCCCGAAGAAAAATGGCAGCTGGACGCGGCAAACACTTTACCCCATGTGGATGTCTTTCTGCCCAACCGCCAGGAGCTCGTTTTTCTTACAGGACAGCCCAACCTGAAAGAAGCCATCAAAAGCCTGGGGCCCAATGTCAATAAGGTTGTGGTAAAAATGGGCGGCGACGGTTCTTATCTTTTCGACGTTAAAACCAGAAAGGAAATCCGACTGCCAGCCTTCAAAAACGAGCGGGTGGTAGATGCCATTGGCGCCGGCGATAGTTTTAATGCCGGCTTCATCTTTAAATTTATTCAGGGCGCGCCGCTGGAAGAGTGCCAGCGTTTTGGCAACCTTTGCGGAGCCATTAACACCACGGCTGCCGGGGGCACCGGCGCCTTTAAAAACCTGGAACAGGTAATGAAAATTGCAAAAGAGCGATTTGGTTATGAAGAAAAGTAGCTTCTTTGTTTTCTACCTTTGCTTTCAGTTTATTTTTGCCGTGACAAACAACAGGGCCGACGTCATTGTTGTGGCCGAAAGCGGCGGACACTACACCAGCGTGCAGGCGGCCATTGACCACGCCGGGCCGGGCGATTCCATCCTGGTGCGCGAAAAATCCACCCCTTATTTTGAAAAAATAAATTTTGATCACGGCGGCGACGCAAGCAATGGGTACATCACCTTAATGGCCTACCCGGGCGAACGTCCCATTCTGGACGGTTCGGGCGTGCCCAACAATCCAGCCAGTTACACCGACGACATGATCTACCTGGAAAATGTCAGCTACGTACGCATCATCGGCTTCGAAATCCGCAACGTCAACACCCCGGAAGGCTCGGGCATTCGCCTTTATGGCTACGGCTCTTACATTGAAATACGCGACAATGAAATTCACGAGATTCGCGGCGGAGCGCAAGACGGCGGAGCCATGGGCATTACCATCTACGGCGCCGACGACAACCGTTCCATTAACAACCTGATTATCGACGGGAATCACATTTACGATTGCGACCCAGCCTGGAGCGAGGCTTTAACCTTAAACGGCAATGTGGAGCAGTTTGAGGTGACCAACAATCTGGTGGAAGATGTAAACAACATTGGCATCGATTTCATTGGCGGCGAGGACTGGTTGAGTTCCCGCTTTGCGCGCAACGGCCGCTGCGCCTGGAATCAGGTGTACCGGGCTAATTCATCCTATGAAGGCGGCTGGGCAGCCGGTATTTACGTGGATGGCGGGCAGGACATTATTGTTGAAAACAATGTGGTCTCGGAATGCGATCTGGGCATCGAAATCGGCGCCGAAAATCAGGGCGTGGTCACCACGGGCATTATCGTGCGCAATAACATCATCTACAAAAACGACAAAGCCGGCCTGCTTTTTGGCGGCTACGATGTAAACACCGGCCGCGTAAAAAACTGCACCTTTACCGGCAACACCTGCTACAAAAACGATGTGCAGCATCAGGGCCTGGGCGAGCTGTGGATTCAGTACGCCGAAGACAATGAGCTGTACAACAATATCTTTTACGCCAACGATCAAAGCGTGCTGCTCTACTCGGAAAACGGCAATGTGAACAATGTGCTGGATTACAACCTGTGGTACGCCGAAGCCGGAGAAAACAGCGCCAGCTGGACCTGGAACAACCAGCACTACAGCTCTTTTTCCAGCTATCAGGCCGGCAGCGGTCAGGATGCGCATTCGCTTTTTGACGATCCGCTGTTCACTGACGCGGCGCAAGCCGATTTCCACCTTTCCAGCGCGTCGCCGGCCGTCGATGCCGGCAGTCCCACGTTTGTTCCGGCCGACGATGAGCGCGACATGGATCATGAAAATCGACTGGCGGGCAGCCGCGTGGATGTAGGGGCGGACGAACTGCAGCCCACCAGCGCCGCACAAGGCAAGGAACCAACGCCGCGCGCTTTTGAACTGCTGACGATCTACCCCAATCCGTTCAATAACGAAGCGCAAATTCGCATTCACATGGACAGGGCGGGCAAAGTGCGGCTTACGGTGTATGATCTTCGCGGCCAAAAAATCCGCCAGCTCATCAACCGCTTTCAGGCGGCGGGAACCTTCGCCCTGCGCTGGAACGGCAGAGACGACCACAACCGAATTTGTCCTTCGGGCGCTTATTTTGTGATTCTGGAAATGAATGGTCAAAAAAGGGCGCAAAAGGCGCTGTTAATTCGATAAAACGCTAAGAGGAAGTTGAATGCACACAAGCTTAAAACAGGCCTTACAAAACGGGCAAACGCTGTTGGCCTGCAACTTTTACAATCTGGAAACCCTGCAGGGCGTTTTGCAGGCGGCGGCCGAAAAACAAAGGCCCGTTATTTTGCAGTTAACCGCCAGCTCCATCGACTACATGGGATTACAAACGGCCGTTGCCATGGCGCGCACGGCCATTAAAGAAACAGGCGCGCAGGCCTGGCTACATCTGGATCACGCCGCTTCGCCCGAGCTGGTGCAAAGATGTCTGGAAGCGGGCTTTGATTCGGTCATGATCGACGCCAGCGACCGTCCTTTTGCAGAGAATCTGGCGGTGACGCAAAAGGTGGTGGCCATGGCCCGTCCCTTTGGCGCGCTGGTGGAGGCAGAATTGGGCTACGTGGCCAAGCTGGGCCAGTCCACCGAAAAGACCGGCTTTACCGAACCGCAAGAGGCGGCGCAATTTGTCGAACAGAGCGGCGTGGATTTACTGGCCGTGGCCATCGGCTCGGCGCACGGCTTTTACAAACAAACGCCCCGGCTGGATATCGAACGCCTTAAAGCCATTCATCAGGTCGCCCCGGCGGCGCTGGTGCTGCACGGCAGTTCGGGCATTCCCGTCGAACAAATTAGAGCGGCCATCGACGCCGGCATTCAAAAAATCAATCTGGCCACGGAAATCAAAAATATCTTCATGAAAACGCTGAAAAACACGCTGAAACATACAGATGAAATCGATTTAAGAAAGGTCTTTCCGGCCGCGCGGCAGGAAGTGACCAAACTGGTTAAAAATAAAATGGAAGTGCTGAACTTATGAAAATCGTACTTAAAAATCTAAGCCTTTTTTTAACTCTAATCATTTTACTCTCTGCCTGTTCGCAAAAATCAGCAGACGCCGGTAAGTCGCAAGCGCCATTAGCGCAGACCTTACTGTTGAATGACTACAATCCGCAGTCCATCTACCGCATCCCGCGCACCGAAGTCACGCGCGCCCGATATCCGGTGATCGACATCCATTCTCATCCTTACGCACAGAGCGAACAGGACATCGAAAAATGGCTGAAGATCATGGACGAAGCGGGCATCGAAAAGACCATCATTCTTACCTGTTCTTACGGCGCAGCCTTTGACTCCATCGCCGCAGTTTACAGCAAATACGGCGAGCGCTTCGAGCTGTGGTGCGGCTTTGACTACACCGGCTACGATCAACCGGGCTGGGCGCAAAAAGCCGTGGCCGAACTGGAGCGCTGCGTGCGCATGGGCGCGAAAGGCGTGGGCGAGTTAGGCGACAAAGGGCTGGGCATGTACTACTCCAATTTGTTTGCCCGCCGACCCGGCACAAAGGCCAAAGGAATGCACCTGGACGATCCAAGGATGGATCTTTTACTGGAAAAGTGCGGCGAAATGGGCATTCCGGTCAATGTGCACGTGGCCGATCCCATCTGGATGTACCAGCC
This sequence comes from Caldithrix sp., assembly GCF_056497305.1. Classification (NCBI taxonomy): domain Bacteria; kingdom Pseudomonadati; phylum Calditrichota; class Calditrichia; order Calditrichales; family Calditrichaceae; genus Caldithrix; species Caldithrix sp. Next base: position 23,004 of record NZ_JBSMDE010000122.1, read on the forward strand.
GATGGATTCCACCAACGACGGTCTGATGAACGCCTACACCTGGCGCATCAAAAAAGAAAAAGGCATGCTGCTGCACGATCAGCTCATCGACATGCTGGAAAACGCGGTCAAAAAACATCCCAACACCACCTTCATCGCCTGTCACTTTGCCAATCTCTCGTACGATTTAACGCGCCTGGGGAAACTGCTGGAAAAATACCCCAACCTGTGGGCCGACAATTCCGCGCGCTACGCCGAAACGGCTACCATTCCCCGCTTTGTGCGCGCTTTTTACCAGAAATATCAGGATCGGCTGCTTTACGGCACGGACAACTATTTCACTCCGCACATGTACCGCGTTACCTTTCGCATTCTGGAAACGGCCGATGAGCATTTCTACGAAAAAAATCTATTTAACTACCACTGGGCTTACTACGGTTTTGATCTGCCGGATGCCGTTTTGAAAAAACTCTATCGCCAGAACGCCCTGCGCCTGCTGCAGCAGCGCGATGAAACATTACAACGCTATTTAAAAACAGCGGAGATTGCAGGCCCTTGATGAATTTTAGAGTTCAATTCTTCAGCGTGATTTTCTTACTTTTCACCGCTCTGCCAGCTGTCTTGCTTAGTGGCGAGCTGCCGTGGCAATTTTTTGTGCGCACTTCCGGGCATCCGCTCACGGCGCAAACCATCGATTCCATCATTGCCGATGCGCAGGACACACACCTGTTTGGCATTGAGGTGGACAACGACATCACCGGCCGCTACGACAGTTTTCTGAATCCGCAGCAAAAATTGGACGAACTGCGCGCGCTTGCTCAAAGAGTTCACGCCGTGAACAATTACGCTTTTGTTTATATTGCCGGCCTGGAGTGCATTACGCCCGACGCCCCGCAGCGCAGGCACACCTTTTTTAAAGATCATCCGGACTGGGTGCAGCGCGATCTCAGCGGTCGCCCGGCCGTCTTTGGCAGCCAGGACGCCTTCTGGATTCGCGAAGGCGACGAAGACGTGTGGATCAGTCCCTTTGCCCAACCCTGGCGCCAGATGTACATGGAGCGCGTGCGGCAGATTGCCGCCACCGGCATTGACGGCGTGTACGTGGACATCCCCTACTGGATGACGCACTTTGAAGGCTGGGAAAACACCTGGGCCAGCTTTGACGACTTTACCGTTCGGGCTTTTAAAGAAAAAACCGGACTCGACGCCCGCAGCGACCTGCGGCTGGGCGACTTTTCCGATCCTAACTTTTTAAAATGGATTGATTTTCGCCTGCAGACCATTCGCGATTTTTTAGCGGAAATTGACCGCAACGTCAAACAGGTCAATCCAGACTGCCTGACCATTGCCGAAATTTACCCGGGCATCGATTTTGAAGCCGTGCGCGTCGGCGCCGACGCTTCCCTGCTTTACCCGGTGGTGGATGTCATCGCCCACTAATACAGCGAAGGCGCCTACATGGCTTCCGATCGCCAGCCGCTGGACTGGTTTAAGTACATCGTCGGCATGCTGACCTTTCGCGCCCTGGCTCATGACAAAGCGACCTGGATGTTAAGCTATTCCTGGGACGGCAATCCGGCCGTTCGCCCGGCAGACGCCATGCGCCTGCTCTTTGCCGTGCAGCTGTTTGCCGGCGCCAACTCCTGGGACGCAGCCACGCACGTCATGTCTGGCTCTAACGACTATTCCACGCGCCGTCAGGTCTTTAAATGGATTGCCCAATATCAGGAGCATTTTTACGGCCCGGCGCGCGCCGTCGATCCCATCGGCATCTATTTTTCGGCCCAGACGCGCAACTACCATTCCGACGAGTTCATCAAATCGTTTACCGGTTTTGTGCTGATGGCGCTGCACGCCCACCTTCCATTTCAGATTGTTGACGCCCGGGCGTTAGACGAGTTTAAAGGCCGCGTTTTGATTTTACCGAACGTTAAGCGCTTTACGGCCAGGGAATCAAAAGCGCTGGTAGAACTGGCCAGACGCGGCGTGCGCTTAATCCTTACCGCAGATTCGCAGCAAAACGCGCCCCGTGCGCTGGAAAATTTTCAAACGCTTTTAAGTCCCTGCCCCGGCAAACAGTACCACGCTTTAAGCGCGCAGCATTTTAACCGCATCGTTCAAAATGCTACGGCCAACGACACGCTCAGCGCCTTTGCCCAAACCACCTTGCAGAAAATCGCAGAGCTCGAACATCGGCCGCCTGCCGTCCGCGTAAGCGCGCCGCCTGCAGTGGCCGTTAAAGCGGTCTATTTAAATGAGAAACTGCATCTTGCGCTGGTTAATTTTTCGGGCATTCAGGGCGGCATTCAGGTCGTTCCGCAAACCGTTCCTGAAATTACGATTGAAGTTCATCAATCCCTGCTGCCCGAAAACGATTTGACCTTGCTGCCCTATTTACGCAGCCCGCAAACGATAAAAGGGCAAAAAGCGGGCGATTATTATCGATTTAAAATCACCAATCTTTCACATGGAGTCTTTTTATGGCAAAACTAAATTCGTTGAATAAACGCCTGGCGCAGGCTGTCGGCGTTATTTCACTGTTCCTTTTGCTCGGCAATTCGCTGTCAGCCAGAACCATTGTTTACGACAGCACCGACGCCATTTTTTTTAATCCGGAGCGCGGATTCTGCACGCAAATCGACAATCCCGTTTCGCTTTCGCTGATCAACAGTTTAAAAAGCCAGGCCGTTTCGGTCATTCAACGCATTTACACCATTCCCCAGTTTCGGGATCAGGCGCTGGATCAGGATTTTCTGGATCTGGTTGAACAGGATTTCAACACGGCGCGCAGGGGCGGCGTTAAGCTGGTGGTGCGCTTTTCATACACCAACGACATCAACGGCCAGGACGCCCCGTTAAACATCATTTTAACGCACATCGATCAACTCAAACCCCTGTTGCAGAAACACTACGATGTGATTGCCTACATGGAAGCAGGCTTTATCGGCGCCTGGGGCGAATGGTACTACTCCACCAACCAGCTGAACAATACTGAAGACCGGCGCACGGTTTTATTTGCCCTGCTGGATGCGCTGCCCGCGCAGCGCTGCGTGGTGGTGCGCACGCCGGATTACAAGCGTAAAATCTTTAACGACCCCAATCCGCTGACTCTGGAAGAAGCCTTCAGCGGCAGCAAAAAAGCGCGCACCGGCGCCCACAACGATTGCTTTTTAGCGGATCAGACCGACGCTGGCACCTATTTGTGGAACGACATCCAGGGCGACAAAGACTACCTGCATCAGGACAATCAGTTTGTGCCGCAGGGCGGCGAAACGTGCAGTCCCAGCGCCTATTCGGGCTGCGCCAACGCCTTAAAAGATCTGGCCTACATGCACTGGTCGGTGCTGAACAAAGACTACAACCGCGACGTTCTGGATGCCTGGGAGCGGGACGGCTGCATGCCGGAAATTGAGCGCCGCCTGGGCTACCGATTTCGATTATTGCAGGCCGCCATCACCGACAGCGCCAGACCGGGCGGAGCAATCGACGTGCAGTTTTCGCTGGTGAATCGGGGTTTTGCCAGCCTGTACAACCCGCGCAATCTGGAGCTGGTGCTGCGAGAGCGCTCCACGCGCAAAAAGTACCGTCTGCTCACGCCAGAAGATCCGCGCTACTGGTTCTCAGGCGACACGGTTCAGGTTGCCGTTCAGGGCGGACTGCCGGCCGACATGCCCGCCGGCGAGTACGAGATTTTCATCCATCTGGCCGACCCGGCGCCGGCCCTGCGCGATCGTCCGGAGTACGCCATTCGTCTGGCCAACGCTAATATTTGGGAAGACTCCACCGGCTACAACGCCCTGCTGCATCAAATTACCGTCGATCCCAACGTTGCCATGGATGATTACACCGGCGACTTGATCTTTGAGCCCTTTACTTCCAGCGCCAGCGGCAGTTCTTCCATCAACATCGACGGACTGTTCGACGACTGGCAGAACGTACCGCAGCTGGACATCGCGCCGG
>NZ_JBSMDE010000123.1:0-2619 GCF_056497305.1 Caldithrix sp.
GACCAGCGGGATGCGACGCTTTTGGATTTCTTTAAAAATGGTTAAATCTCGTGTATTTCGGGCTATGGAGATCAGCAGGCCGTCCACCCTCATGGCCATCAGGGTTTGTAAGTGCTTGCGTTGTCTCGCCTCGTCTTCCTGAGAAACCATCAGCACAATTTCATAGCCTTTCTCAAAGGCGCAATGGTAAAAAGTTTCGATGACGCTGGCGAAAAAGGAGTGGGCAATTTTAGGCGTGACCAGGCCAATGGTGAACGTGCGCCTCGCGGCCAGATTACGAGCCATGACATTGGGCGTGTAGCCCCGTTTTTGCGCCAGTTGTTTGATCTTCTGCTTGGTTTCGGGGGCAATATCGGGATGATCGCGCAAGGCTTTGGAAATGGTTACCTTGGAGACCTTGAGTTCATTAGCCAGGTCCTGAAGTGTAATGTTACGATATTTATTCACATTGCGCCCTATATTAAACGTTTACTTAACCGGTAACTAAATGTACGATCGGATTTATCTGTTGTCAAATTTTTTTTAAAATTGAAATCCTATTTAACGTGGGGGCTGGCATTTTCTTACCGATTCTAATAAAAAAATCTACTATTATCTATGAACATAAAAAACACAAATTACAGCGATTTATTGAGATGTGTCTAATAACAAATGGTACATTTTAGTAAAATTCAGCATGGAAATGCCCGTGTAAAGTGGAACCATTGGGAAAAGATTTTTGTTTTCAGCCAGGGGTGGAGAGGGGCTGGCGTAGATTTGTACTTATTTTTTTATCAGCTTGCATGCCTGTTTTTTTAAGCCACATTTCTTTACTATCTTCATTAATCTTTAAAGTATTGTTAATAGCGGACGAAATGAAAGTTAAGACTGTTGTGAAGGAAGGAACAATAACGATTTAATTTGAAGAATCGTTGTAATTTTAAAGAAAAATCAGACCTTTAGTGTGCTTTTGACAGTGGCTGTAAAACGGTTCAAGAATCTCTTACCTATTTGAACACAGTTTTTTAGCCTTGTACTCCAACACACTTACAAAGGCATCAATCATTTATTCACAACCACATGTTTAACTTTTAAAAAAGGAGACTCAGCGATGAAAAAAGCATTGTTTTTTACGGCCGTTTTGTTGTTCTTTTCAACCAATCTCTGGGCGCAACGAACAAGCGACGTGCAGGGTGGAAAAGATTATCCGCTGGTCAGTCGATTCAGCGGATCGGTAATGGAGTTTTATGAGGTCAAGAATTTTGATCGATATTACATGCTTTTTTTGCAAGACAACAAATTAGAAAAATATGAAATCGACGGTAAAATTACGCGCATCCAATATTCGTCTCAGCCGCAACACTCCGTTTTTGAAATTTATAAAAGTTACGAGCAGGCTTTAAAAGAGGCCGGCTTTGAGATTTTACTTGTTCTGGATAAAACCAACTGCGGCGTTAATTTAAGCGAGGCGCTTTATATCGGTGAATTTAACGGGTTGAATGCCCTGTCACGGGACGCCCTAAAACCAGACTTCAGGGAGGGTGAGTTCGCCTATCTTTCCGCAAAAAAGAGAATAGACGATAAGGATGTTTATGTGGTGGTTTACGTTACAAACTGGAATTTTCCGCTCATTACGTTCGATGCCATTGAAGTAAAAGCGATGGATAAAGGTCTGGTTACGGTAAAGAATCTGGAAGAAGGTCTTTCTAAAGACGGACATATTGCCATATATGGCATCCACTTTGATTCGGGTAAATCCAGCATAAAGCCTGAATCTGGCCAGGCATTAAAAAATATTGCGCAATTTCTGAACGCCCATCCAGAAAAAACGTTTTTTATTGTTGGACATACGGACAATGTTGGGAATTTTGATGATAATCTGCAGCTGTCGCAGGCCAGAGCAGAAGCCGTGGTTCATGAACTGGTAACCCAATATGCCGTCAAAAGCGATCAATTAAAGTCCTATGGCGTTGGCCCGGTGGCGCCGGTGGCCAGTAATTCAACGGAAAAGGGAAAAGCGAAAAACAGAAGAGTTGAAATTGTGGAAGAGTAGATGTAGGGCGGTAAGGTTGTGTGTTTAACGATCATTTTACAAATGGCATTGTGTGAGCGAACTTTGGGAAACGGCTGTGGAGGTGTTTTGCACAAAATGTGAACTTTTATTTTCGTTATCCTTTTTGTCAAATAACCTGAAGACTTCTGCAAAATTAAACTGTGGCTGTCATTCTCCCAAAAGGGATGGCTTCCGCCATGAGGAGCGAAGCGACGAAGAATCCACTGTTTTTATTTAACTTATGAGATTCTTCGCTTCGCTCAGAATGACAATTAATGCAATTTTGCAGAAGTCTATCAAATAACCTGATCACAAACGTGTTGCATGGGGCTGTCCAAACAGTTGAAATTTACGCAACTAAATACATTAGTGTTTAATTTTATCTACTTCATATTCAACCCTTTCTCTTTATGAAAAAGATGGGGGGAAGGTGAGTTTTATTTTAAAACCCATCTCCCGGCCATAGCCGTCAGGCTAAGTATTTAAAACCTTGAATAATAACGAATTAAACTTGGTAAATTTAGCTTTTTTTGTATATTAAGGTAGAACCACACAAAAATTAAAAACAAAATATTTATTAAAAAAAG
>NZ_JBSMDE010000124.1:0-3759 GCF_056497305.1 Caldithrix sp.
ACAAGAAAATTTTCAGAAACGTTTGATTTTGCGGCAGCTATCCTAATTGTAGTTTTGACAAATAGGGTGTGTTTATTGTTTTTGTTCTCAATGACCATTTTCTATTTGACTCTGTAAAAATATTTCGATAAATTTGGATTCTTCAATCGGGGCGTAGCGCAGTCTGGCAGCGCGTGCGGTTCGGGACCGTAAGGTCGGAGGTTCAAATCCTCTCGCCCCGACTCTTTCCTTCCTTTAAAACTCTAATTTCCATGGTAAAAAGATTCAGCAGGATACTTCATTCAAAAAATTAAATGCTTTAGAATACTTTCTTCAAAAGATCTATTCTCGCCACAGCGGGATGCAAAAATTTTTGTGCTGTGTGAGGAAATAAAACTGTTGAATTGTTGATTTATTGAATGGTCGAATGGACTGTACCAAAAATTCTGGGCGAGGGGGAAATTCATTCAGTTGGTAAACGCAGGCTTAATGCCTGCGCTTGTTGCCTTATTCGCTATTACACAAGGTTCGAGCTGAAGCTCGAGTTACGTTGCACTTACGCATTATCCGCAAGTGCAAGGGATTCTTCATCCCGCTAAAGCGGAAATTCAGAATGACACTCGGCAGATGACATCCTCCTTTACACAATCCGCAGTTTCAAAAAAAATTCTAAATTCGGATTTTGTTAGAACAGTCACTACGTTTACAATAATTCGTAATTCATCTTTTCCAGACCTGTTCATCTTGCGGCTGATCATAACGAATATTTGATCAGCAAAAAACCACCAATCAATAGCAGTACAAAGGCGATGCTTAGCCAGCCTAAATATTTTTCAATAAAATGGCGGATGGGTTCTCCAAAGTACCACAGTAGCCAGGTGACCAGAAAAAAACGGGCCGAGCGACTGATTCCGGAAGCAATTAAGAAAATAGGAAAATTAATCTTAAAAGCGCCGGCAGAAATGGTTATCACTTTGTAAGGAATGGGCGTAAAACCTGCTGTAAAAACAACCCAAAAATTCCATTTTTCGTACAACTGACGAACATTCACAAATTGATGTTCGCTGAATCCTGGAATATGGTTAAAAAAGAAATGGGCGATCTGTGAATAGATATCGGTGCCATCCCACCACATCCAGTGACCAATCCCGTAACCGATCATACCGCCAATGACTGAGGCAATGGAAGCCAACAGGGCAAATCTCCAGGCCTTTCGTCGGGCTCCCAATACCAGAGCGATCAAAAAAGCGTCCGGTGGAATGGGAAAGAAAGAAGATTCCGCCATCGCCCACAGAAAAAGAACCAGTCCGGCGTAACGTGTATCTCCCCAGTGCATCAACCAATCGTAAAATGCTCTGAGCCAGTCGTTCCATTTGCCTTTTACCATCCATGCACTCCTTTAAGTGGTACAAAACGTAATTCGGTGAGAATTTTCTCCTCAATCTGCTTTCCGTTTTTAACAAAAAGCATTAAAACCTGATTTTCATGATTTCCTACCGGGGCAATCAGTCTTCCCTCCTCTGCTAATTGTTCAAACAAATGCCGGGGCCTGGTGGGCGAAGCCGCGGTAAGCAAAATGGCATCAAACGGGGCCTTTTCCGGCCAACCTTTAGAACCATCGCCAATTTTAAGAACAAAGCGATAGGTGTAATTTAATTCTTTTAAGCGTTGTTCTGCCTGAATAGCTAAGGGACGTACCGTTTCTATGGTGAACACCTGGCAGCCCATGGCGCATAAAATAGCGGCCTGATACCCTGAACCGGTTCCGATCTCCAGTACTTTATCTCCTGCTTTTATTTGTAAAGCCTGAGTCATCTGGGCCACGGTTGAGGGATGGGAGATCGTTTGACCATAGCCTATGGGTAGGGCTTTGTCTTCGTAGGCCTGAAGCTCCAAGCCCCGGGCCACAAACCGATGGCGGGGCACTTTTTGGATCGCCCTTAAAACCGTTTCATCGTGTATGCCGTTATTTCGCAAGCGCTGTATTAATTTCTCTATTTGTTTTTCATACATCATCGGCTGAGTAATTCCTTTACTACAATCTGAACAAATCGCAGCGTATCGTTAATATGTCTAATGTACGATTTGTGCCCGTTGTAAATAGTTGGGATGGACACGAAGCCAATCTTAAAACCATTTCTTATTGCTTTAATTATGAATTCCGTTTCAATCTGAAAGCCCTCTTCCTGCAAATCAATGCGTTCTACAACCTCGCGTTTCAACAGGCGAAAGCCACACTGACTGTCCGCAATCCGCTGACCCGTAACCCAGGAGACAATCAGTGAAGAGATCGTGTTGGAAAAGATTCGTAATGCCGGCATATTTCCAATACGTTGCACACGATTGCCGATCAAAACGTCAAATTGTTCTTCCTGCATGCCCTTCAAAAAGTCGCTGATACTGGAAACCGGATGCTGTCCGTCCGCGTCCATGAATAAAATGTACGGCGTCCGACCTGCGTTTAGAAATAATTCGATGCCTGCCTTCAGGGCCTTTCCTTTTCCACTGTTTTTCTGTAGCCGAATCAAATGAATCTTAAAGCGATAAGACTCGGTAAAAGAATAGGCCGGTTGAGAACCATCATCAACAATCACAACCGTTTCCGGAGGATAAGGAAGATGTTCCAGTTGTTGTAATAGCAGGGGTAAATTTTTATGAGCGTTGTAAGCTGGAATGACAATATCATATTGCACCGGCATTCGGTTCCCATCTGTAAATCTTGTATTACGGAAAAGGCCTAAACCATCAGTAACAAAAACATCATAAATAAGAAAGGGGATTGTTTTCAATCCCCTTTCCGGTCGGAGCGACAGGATTTGAACCTGCGACCCCTTGAACCCCATTCAAGTGCGCTACCAGGCTGCGCCACGCTCCGATTGATATCCAAATTTAATTATTGCTATTTTGCCATGCAAATTTTTAAATACCCATATTGCTCAAAATGACCATGATCTCATTTAAAGATTCGGCCAATTTAGGATGCTCAGTTTCAAATTTTGTAATAAATTGTGGAATTACTTTCACAGCTTTTTTTAACCGAGCTAAATCTTCACTCTCCAGATCATCGAGCAATTGCTCGACCTTTTCCTTGCCTTCAATCTCCTGCGGAACCTTCTTCCTTAATTCAGATGCCAGCTTTTTTACTTTTTTCTGTGGCATATCTCCCCCGTTTTTTGTTGTTTTGTCCATTAAACTTCGCAGAACATTTTAAGTTTCCTGGGCTCTCCTTATTTCTAATTTCTAAAGCAGCAAAGTCGCAAGTTTTAAAAAACCACAAAGGACTCAAAAAATTAAATTTAATTAAAAATTACGAATTACGAATTATTTTTCAAAGAGACAATTTGTGCCCTGGAGGTGAAGGCCTGTGCCGGTATGTCATTCTGAGAATCCCTTACATTGGCAGACCATTCGAAAGAGCAATGTAACTCGTGCTTCAATCCGCGACTTTGTGAGGGCGAAGCATTTAAAGGGAGTTTTTATTTTAAAACCCATCCCCCCGGCCCTGTTCCCTTTAAAAAAGAGAACAGGGAGTTATAATCTTTACAATGTAAATTTTGATTTTTAAATGTTAATCTACTTTAACTTTTGGGAAAGCTTAGTAAGAATGCAGCACAAGAATTTTCGCATCCCGCTTTGGTGGGATTAGAATACTTCCTTCAAAACTTATAATCCCGCTTAGCGGGATGCGAAAATTTTAATGCTGTTTTAGGGAGGACGTGTTGAAGAATTGGTTTAAATTATTTCTGCGAATATCTGCTAAATCTGCGCGAAATATAATTG
>NZ_JBSMDE010000125.1:0-6202 GCF_056497305.1 Caldithrix sp.
TGCTAAAATTTGTGGATTATCTGAAGGAATATGAAGGATTCGATGCGCAACTGTGGTATTTGCGCGGCACGGAAAAACGAGAGGTCGATTTTTTAATAACGGTCGATAAAAAGCCCTGGTTTAGCGCTGAGGCCAAATTGCAGTATACAAGAATTTCAAGACATTTGCTGTACTTTAAAGAGCGTTTGAACATACCGTTTAACTATCAGGTGATTAAAAAGAACGATGTTGATTTCATTAAAGGTGATATTCGTGTCGTGTCGGTTGATCGCTTTTTGAGCGCATTGGTTTAAATTTCACGCGGATGCTCGCAGAAAACAAATAAAAAATTCCGCGTTCATCTGCGCGATCTGCGCGCGGTTTTAGATGGTAATGAACTGCATCATGGTTTTGCTTTTTGTTGACAAGCTGCGCATGGCGGTCAAATAATCAAAAAATCCATAAAAAGATTTGACTTTTTTGTTTATGTTTATTACAGTTTCATAAAGTTTAATCTTTCATAATTGTTGGTAATAGGTGTAAATGGCGAATATAAAATGAATACCGAGCGAAAGGTAGTGAATATCATAGAAAATCAAACGACCAATATCGATCTCCGTCTGGAAAAGGGCGTCTTTTTTACCGGGAGTAGATGCAACACCCGTGTTACAGGACAGCTGCGATTGACGGTTACTCCCACAGATGCACAGGTAACCATTGACGGTATGCCGGTGACAGACAGCTATTTAATCCTTCCCGTTGGCAAATACCATATTAAATGTCAAAAATCAGGATTTTCTGGACAGAGTAAAACCGTTCAAATCAGGCAAAATCAGGAAACGAGGATTGAGATCAATCTGACAAAAAAATCAAAAGGTAAGGCTTTTACGCGTTCTTTATTTTTCCCGGGCTGGTGGCAAAGTTACAAAGAAAATGCTGGCCGCGGCTGGCTGTATCGTCTGGCCTTTTTAGGCAGCGCCGCCGGAGCGTATTATTTTACCGATCAATACAATAGTAAAGGATTACAATGCTATTCGTGATCAATATTTGTCGGCAATGGATTACCGGAAGATCCTTAGTCTTGGCGACCAGATGGAGAGCCAGTACAAAAAGGTCGAAGACAATGAAAAGTTCCGCAATTATTTTTACATGGCCACAGCGGGTATCTGGTTAATCAATGTTTTAGACGCCGCCATCATGCCGCCGGGTTGGAAAAGATACGTTAGCTTTTCATTAAATAACCGTGCAAAAGGAATGGAAATTCATTTTGTCATTCGTTGAGGTAGCCATGTTAAACGGAAGAAAAAAACTGTTAGCTTTAATATTGGCGTTCATGGTTCTGGGATGTAAATCTGAAAGAAAAAGCGTTAATAGTCGCTACGAACAGCCGATCGTAGACCTTATTTTGGTGGAGGGCGGAAGCTTTAAAATGGGTGATGAAAGCGACGGAGGTAAAAGCGATGAACAGCCGGTGCATCAGGTGACTGTTGACGATTTTTACATCAGCAAATACGAAATCACTCAGGCTCAATATTCAGAAATCATGGATAGCAATCCTTCGTATTTTAAAGGGCAACGACGACCGGTGGAAAATGTGACGTGGTTTGAAGCCGTAGAATTTTGCAATCGCCTGTCCTCGCGAGAAGGCAAAGAGCCTTGTTACCAGTTGGACAGTCTGAACGTTCGTTGTGATTTTAGTAAGAATGGTTACCGTTTACCCACCGAAGCTGAATGGGAATTTGCAGCGAGGGGCGGGAATTTTTCAAACGGTTTTAAATTTAGCGGTAGCGACAGTGTGGAATCGGTAGCCTGGTACTGGTTTAACAGCAATCGCCAGACCCATGAAGTGGGGTTAAAATTGCCCAACGAACTGGGCATTTACGACATGAGCGGAAATGTGGGGGAGTGGTGCTGGGACTGGTACGACGCCGATTACTATTCAAAAAGTCCTACCAATAATCCCAGAGGTCCTGAAACAGGGTACTGGCGAGTGATTCGCGGTGGCGGGTATCCCAGCGATGTGCGAGTCGCTAACCGAATTCACGAAAATCCTTCTACTCGTTTTATCTATTACGGTTTTCGAATCGTTCGAAAAAGGTGAATGAAATCATTCCCATCTTTTTGAAATGGGAAAATTATTATGTGGTGCAGCAACTTAACTGTTTAATGCTTTTATCGAACGTAATGGCCGCCAGTTTTACCCCTTCAGAAAGTGTTAAATAGGGATGAAACATGTCTTTTAAATCCTGGACCGAAATTCCAAATTTAATGGCCAGGGACAATTCCATCAACAATTCAGAGGCTTCGGCAGCCACAATGCGTGCGCCAATTAAACGATCGGTTTTTTTATTGCGCAGTAATTTAATAAAACCGCGGGTGTCTAGTGCGGCCAGGGCTCGTGGAACATGTGCAAGTTCTAAACGAACCATTTCGAAGAGCACGCCCTGTGCGAGGGCCTATTTTTCGTTAAGTCCAACGCCGGCAACTTGAGGATCTGTAAAAACGACCCAGGGTAATGGTGTGTAATCTCTGGCAACAAAGGTTGATTCCAAAGCATTGCGGGTAGCCAGTTGGCCTTCGTATGCGGCAGTGTAAACAAACATGGGGGTTCCAATTACATCGACAGCCGCAAAAATATGAGATAGCGATGTTTGCAAATGGACATTAACGTCAATAAAACCCTGTGGGGGGTGTTTTATACCAATCGCAGAAATCTTTAGCATCTTTGTGTTGGCCCTACGTCCAGTTGCCAACAATAAATGAGTGCCGTTAAGCTCAATATTTTTGTCGTTTATGTTTATTTCGAGAACAATGCGATCTTTTTCGTTTTTGACACACCTGGTTCTGGGCGAAGTAAAGAATGAAATTCCCTCTTCTGCTAAATACGTTTGTAAAGCGTTTGAAATGTCGGCATCTTCGTGTGGTAAAATGCGATCTTCCAATTCGACTACCTGCACTTTGCTTCCAAAGCGGGCAAAGGTTTGTGCAATTTCTAAACCGATGTAATTTCCGCCTAGCCCATCTTGAACAAAATTTAAACAAAAATCACTAAATTTCGCCATTCATACTTTGTAAGTTGTTGTTTTTATTGAAACGCATTTCCGAAACGTCGTTGTAGTGCCCATAAAGAAGGTATACTTTTTGTTGATTTAATAAAATGATTTATTAATATTTGAACATGTTCATTAAAGAAGTAATAAAAAAGAATAAAGGTTATGATATTGTCTTCGTTTATCATCAACTCGTCGAATTCTATCGCACCGAAAAAGGCCCAAGACAAAGAAGATTGATCGACCTCGGCAGGCTTACTATCCCAAAGACAAATGAAAAATACTCGCCAACCGCATCGAGGAAATCATAAACGGACAAACCTTCTTGATCGAAGTTGACGAAGAAATTGAAGAATTAGCCCAACACTATGCCTCGCTTTTAATTCATAATAAAATAAAGCAAAAAAAAGTAGAAGAGCAAGACAAAATACCGGAAACAGAGACCATCCTTACCGATTCCGTTAAATTCAGACAGGCGCGCAGCATAGGATGCGAATACATCGATTTGATGATGTTAAGAAAACTTGTATTCAATGATCTTTTAAAAAAGCTGGGAAGGATATTAAGCTGGCCGAACTGTTGATCGTTGGTCGCCTGGTGCATTCCTCAAGCGAATGGGCTGCCTTGCGCTGGGTCAAACAGCAAAGCGCCATCGATGAGCTTTTAGAGTTAGATCTTTCCAAACTTTCTCATAATAAGCTTTATCGAATTTCGGATCAATTATTAAAACATAAGTACAAAATAGAAAAAGGTTTGGTAGAGCAAGAGCGACGGCTATTTTCTTTGCAAGAAAAGATCATCTTGTATGATTTAACCAACACGTATTTTGAGAGCAGCCGTACCTGTGAACTGAAGGCTCGAGGACGCAGTAAAGACAAGCGTCACGACCTGCCCTTAGTCACTTTAGGTTTGGTATTGGATGAGGATGGATTTCCGAAGGAGAGTCATCTTTTTTCAGGCAATGTTTCAGAGCCAGAGACCTTGTCTAACATACTGGACACGATAGACAGCTCAGCCAAGAAGTTGATTATTTTAGATGCCGGGATTGCCACAGAAGAGAATTTGCAACTCATCACAGAGCGTGGACATGACTATCTGGTGGTTTCCCGCAGTAAGCCGGAAATCGAGATCGAAGAAGATGCATTTAGAGAGATTAGTCACGATCAACGCAATAAAGTAGAAGCTTATCTTTACCGTCGAGATAAAGAGCTTTATTTGTACTGCCGCAGCTCATTAAGGCAAAAGAAAGAGGAATCCATTCGACGCTTCCATCAAGAGCGCTTTGAGGCGGAGTTGAAATATGCAGCGGAGAGTTTGCACAAGAAACGAGGCACGAAGAAATATTCAAAGGTCTTAGAACGTATTGGTCGCATAAAGGAACGTCATGCAAAGGTGGCCTATTTTTACGATGTTTTTGTTAAGCATCAGGCTGGCATCGTTACTGAGATCAGCTGGAAGATAAAAGATGAGCAAAAGATGGATGATCGATTTTCAGGCACGTATTATTTGCGTATGAATCGCCTGGATTTAACGGATTGTGAGATCTGGCAGTTATACATCAGTTTAACGGATGTGGAGGATGGTTTTCGCTCGTTGAAAAGTCAATTAGGCTTAAGGCCGAATTACCATCAGAAGGATAAGCGCATTGAGGGTCATATTTTCATTTCGATTTTAGCCTTTCATGTGTTGATAAGTCTTCAAAAACAATTACATGATATAGGCTTTTATTATCGCTGGACAACCATCCGGGAATCACTTTCCGTACAGCAGCGTGTAAGCGTTGAGATGAAAACTCAGAAAGGAGATTTGTTAGTCATCAGAGATACGACAGAACCCGAAACGATCCATTATTTAATGGCACAGGCATTGAAGATCAAGCCTAAACCATTAGGTAAGATAAAGATAAAAATTTAAAATATTGTAGTGGTAATAAAAAAGAACGATGTGTTGTTTTTAAATAACTTAAGTCGTTTTAGTGTTCAAAATGGGTTATTATCACAGTTCGAGGCCTGATTTTTTAGATGTATCTTATGGAAATTATTCCTGTCCTTCGTGCGGCCCCGCAGTACATCCTGATGATAACATTTCACAATCAATCCCAGCACGAGGAAGATGGTTTTATTCAAATATAAAGACGTATATAAATGATCCCACTCAATGGCCACCTCAACCTCTTGAAGTAACGATTACCGGCCCAACCTCTCTTAATTCCGGTCAAAGCGGTACGTACACAGCCCATCCTTCCGGCGGAAGCGGCAATTACACCAATTACGAATGGTGGGAACGGAAGGACGATCTGGAGCCTTATTCGGTAAATGGAAGCATCGGGATTAATGCGCCGCCTTCCAATCAGTGGGTGTATTTAACCAGCGGGCCGGATAAACAGTAAATCAATATTGCCAGAACGTACAGTTTTTCTTTAAAATGCGTGGTTACGGACTCTCACAATGATCAGGCTACCTCCAACATTCTTTCGGTTCATGTCAGCGGCGGGGCGCTGGCTAAACAAAATTCAGAGCAAACGCCTGCTGTGGCTATTCAGGTTCCCAAAAAGGTCGAACTGAATGGCAATTTTCCCAATCCCTTTAATCCCACCACAACCATCCAATTCGGTTTGCCGGAGGATGGCCATGTGCGGCTTACGATTTATTCCATGAGCGGTCAAAAAGTGCGCACGCTGATTGATGGGCAGGTTTCCAAAGGTTATCATCAAATCGTCTGGGACGGCAAAAATGAAAGCGGGCAAGCGGTTTCCGGCGGGTTGCACGTTTATGAGTTAAAAACAGAAAGTAAGCGCCTTTTGAAAAAGATGTTGCTGGTAAAATAAATTAAAGGGAAAGGCTCTCAGGGAAGGGAGCCTTTTTTTTGCAAACTAAGCTGGAATTTTCTGCCTTTTCCTTTTTCCGGCAACGGCGCCTGAACCTCTTCCACAATTCAATGGGGCCTGTCTGCAAAGGGCACCATGAATCCAGGAGATTAACGGTATATGCCTTTGAACTGTCGATTAATCAAGGGAGCTGTAGAAACTCCTGAGCCGGATTCCAATCAAGCGATAAATTCTGTAAAAAATTGTCCACGGGCCAGCAAAGTATATTATTACGTAATAGCTTTTCATTCCCACGGTACAGAAATACCAGTTTTGCAGCGGGATAATCTTTTTTGAATTCTCGCAA
>NZ_JBSMDE010000126.1:0-3394 GCF_056497305.1 Caldithrix sp.
AAACATCGACATTGGCGGGCCGACCATGGTGCGTGCCGCGGCTAAAAATTTCAAATATGTGGCCGTGGTAACTGACCCTCAGGATTATCCCGATCTGGTGCGCGAACTTAAGGACAATGACGGCGCCTTGAGTTACGAAACGCGTTTCAGGCTGATGCGCAAAGCCTTCAATGTAACGGCCGATTACGATGCCATGATCGCCACCACCATGGACGAGACCGCCGGCCATCTCTCGGTGCGTTTGTCTTTTGATCAGGCCAGAACCCTGCGTTACGGTGAAAACGCTCATCAACAGGCGTTCTTTTTGCGTCAGCGTCACGCGGCTTATTCGTTACACGATCTGGAATTTTTGCATGGTAAAGAACTTTCGTACAACAATATTGTGGATCTCTATTCCGCACTGGACGCTGTTAAGGATTTTCAAAACACGGCCTGCGCCATCATTAAACACAACAATCCCTGCGGTTTGTGCGAAGGAAACGAGCAACGGGAAGTGTTTGAAATGGCCTGGGCCGGTGATCCCGTTTCCGCCTTTGGTTCGGTCATCGCTTTCAATAGAAAGGTTGAACGTTCGACCGTTGAATTTTTAAATCTGGACGCAGAAAACAAAATGCTGCGTAAGTTTGTGGAAGTCGTGGCCGCCCCGGATTTTTCGCCAGAGGCCATCGACTATTTGAAACAGCACAAAAATTTACGCATCGTACGGATTGATCCGCTACGCGTCGCTCAGGAAAAGGAGTTCAAAATCCTGCCCGGGGCAATGCTGCGGCAAACGAGCGATGAAACGTTACTGGACAAAACGGAAACCGTCACCAAAGCGGCGGCTGAAGTCGACGGGGCACTCCTTAAATTTGGATTGCTGGCCATACGTCAATTGAAGTCTAACGCCATTGCCGTGGTGCGTAAAATCAATGGCAACCTGCAACTGCTGGGCATGGGTTGCGGCCAGCCCAATCGCGTGAACTCGACGCGCCTGGCTCTGGAACGCAGCCGGGAAAATCTGAAAAATGAATTCAGCGGCAGCGAGGATCAACTGGAAACCTACATCAAAGAGCAAATGGCTCAGGCTGTATTGGTCTCGGACGCCTTCTTTCCCTTTCCGGACAATGTGGAAATCGCCGCCCGCTACGGCATTAAAACCATTGTGCAACCCGGAGGCTCGATCCGCGACAAATCGGTAATTCAAAAATGCGATGAATTGGGCCTGGCCATGATTTTTACCGGCATCCGGCATTTTAAACACTAATGAAATGTTGAATGTTGAGTTTTGAATTTTGAATGGAGGAAATGAAAGAAAATTTGATTCAAAAACGAACATTTGCTTTTTCGTTAAACATTATTAAGCTTTACCAAAAGCTCCCAGCAAATAAAGAGTCTGTCATTTCAAAAATATTACGTTGCGGAACCAATATTGGCGCAAATATCGTGGAAGTAACGGTTGCTCAAAGTAAGAAGGATTTTTTAAGTAAATAAGTAAAATGTGCGTTGTGTCAAAGGAAGCAATGGAGACAAAATTCTGCTTGCGTCTTTTAAATGAAAGTGATCTGGTGAAACTATCATTGGAATCTTATTTAACAGAAATGGATGAAATAATAAATATTTTAACAAAAATCGCCAAAACGACAGCAAAGAATTTAGAAACCAATAAAAAGCGCATTTTTAATACTCATGACTAAATGGAGAACATTTTTACGAAAAACAATTCAACATTCAATATTTAAAATTCAAAATTTCGGAGAAAACAATGAGCGTTTTAACCAATCTCATCACACCACAATTGCCAAAAATTCACTCCGGCAAGGTGCGCGAGAGCTTTCGTGTCGATGATGCGCATCGACTGATCGTAGCCACCGATCGCCTTTCGGCCTTTGACCGTGTTTTAAAAACGCCCATACCGGGCAAGGGGGCGGTGCTCAATTCGCTGGCCGCTTTCTGGTTCGAAAAGACCAAAGACATTGTGCCCAACCACTTTGTGCGTCTGATCGATCCTAATATCTCTCTGGTGCGCGAGGCACAACCAATTAAGGTAGAAATGATCGTGCGCGGCTATTTAACCGGTTCGGCCTGGCGCGCTTACCAGAAGGGAAAACGGCAGGTGTCAGGCGTGCCCATTCCCGAAGGCATGAAAAAGAATCAGGCCTTTCCGGAGCCGATCGTAACGCCCACCACCAAAGAAGAGAGCGATCGGGAGATTTCCGCAGAAGAGCTGGTAAAAGAAGGCTGGGTGGATGCCTCTGTTTACAAAAAAATGGCCGAAGTAAGTCTGGAACTGTTCAAACGCGGTTCGGAATTTTTAGCACAGAAGGGTATTGTTCTGGTGGACACCAAATACGAATTCGGACTGATTGACGGAGAGTTGGTGTTAATCGATGAAATCCATACCCCGGATTCGTCCCGTTTCTGGTCAAAGGCAGATTACGAAAAACATCCGGACACAGCGGAACAGTTGGACAAAGAGTACGTGCGGGCCTATTTGCTGCAACACAAAAAAGAGGGGCAGTTCCCCACAGAACTGCCGCCCGAGGTGGTTGCCGAAACAACGCGTCGGTACAGGGAAATTTACCGCATGATTACCGGAGAGGAACTGCCCGACACAGCGGAAGATGTGCGTCAGCGCGTGTACAACAATCTGTTGAAAGCCGGTTTAATCAAACCCGGCTTTGTAGCTTTTGTCATGGGCTCGCCTTCCGATGAAGCACACGCCCGCAAAATGCAAAAGGTTGTCGAAAAATACGGCGTGTTTAGCGAATTGCGCGTGGTATCGGCGCACAAAAACGGGGAGCGCATTCCCCAGGTGGTAAAAGATTACAACCTTTCCATTGAGCCAGGCGCTGTGGTAGCCATTGCCGGACGCTCAAACGGTTTGGGAGGGGCGCTGGCCGCCAACTTAACCATCCCGCTGATCAACTGTCCGCCCTTTTCGGACAAGACGGACCTGATGGTGAACATCAACTCCTCGCTGATGATGCCTTCCAACACTCCGGCAGCCACGGTGGTTGATCCTGTCAATGCGGCACTGTTTGCCGTACGTTGTTTAAACTTACCGGCGCTGCGTGAGCAAATCTTGAATGACATTCAAAAAATGAAAGAGGACTTACTCCATGCAGACCGAAAACTCAGGGGCCGCTGAACGGGCTTGGGCTATTTCGCCCTTAGACGGACGCTACGGAAACCGCCTGAAACATCTTGGAGAGTATTTCTCCGAGTTTGCCCTGATGCGCGCCCGCGTGCAGGTTGAATTACACTTTTTAAAAGCTCTTGATGCCACGGGTCTGTTTCCGAAACTGACAGACCAGGAACAGGAGACAATCGCCTTTTACCTGAACCATTTCTCCATGGAAGATTACCTGCGCATTAAAGAAATCGAAAAAACGCTGAACCACGATGTTAAATC
>NZ_JBSMDE010000127.1:0-78899 GCF_056497305.1 Caldithrix sp.
TTAATTTTTGTTTGATGATATTCTTCATATTCCCGCTATTGGCTTTTTATTGCTCTGGTTATGCCTGCCCCAGCAATTTAGGGAATTCTTTTTATTTTTTCCATTGATAAACCTGGAAAGTTCCTAAGAAGGTAAAAAAACTAATGTACAACGGATAAAAGAGTTGAAAAAGCGGAATAGAGGGAATTAGCCAGCGACGATTAAAGAGATGGGTTGCGTACCGTAGGGTGATGAATTCCAGGAGCAATTTAAAGGTAATGACAGCTAGCCAGATCATCAGGTATTGCGGCCGAATCAATGGGAAGAACCAGAGAAAAGAGTAAATAAAAAAAGCAAAAAAGGAAAACAGCGTGTTGCTCAGGTTTTTACGTAGAGTTTTGCTGTTTTTACGGATCTGCTGATGCCAGAATTTTTTGAAATCGTTGACCGGAAGGGTTGGTACAAAAGTTTGCGGATGGCGGCAAAAAACGATTTTACCCTTTGCCTTTTGACGGAAGCGCTCGGTTAAATACACATCGTCGCCGCTGCGGTATTTTTTCAAAGCGTCAAATCCGCCAACTCTTTGATAAGCCGTTTTTCGATATGCAAGATTACGACCCACGCTGGTAAAAACCAGACCCCAGGTCGTTGGCGCCGAAGCCACAATGGCCGAAAACAGATTGTCAAATTGTAAAATTAGGTTTAACCAACCTTTCAGGCGTTTTAGGGGAGAATAACCAACCACCATGTCCACATCAGATTCAAAATAGGCCGACATGTAGCGCAACCATTGGGGCTGGACGGTGCAATCGGCATCGGTGGTAAAGATGATTTCACCGCGGGCCTGTTCAATGCCTTCTTTAAGGGCCCGTTTTTTCCCGCTTAAAAAGCCGTCCTGCGATTTAAGACGAATGAGTCGCCAGTGAGCGTGTTTGGGCAAAAAAGACTCAATTATGGCCGCCGTCTGGTCGGTGGAGGCATCGTCTACCAGAATGATTTCGTAACGCTCTGCAGGATAATCCAATTGTTCAAGAGAGCGTAGAAGAGGCCGAATGCGCCCGGCTTCGTTGTGGGCCGCAATAACAACGGAGATTTGCGGAAAAGTACTTTTTTCTTTTAGAGGTAATTTTTTTAGTCCCCAAAAGGTAAAATGAAGAATGGTAAAGTAAAGTAGCGCGATGAGTAAGAAAAGGGCTAAGAATAAATCCATTTCATGTTCCAAGCTTTATGAATTAAAATTCAAAGCAGCACAGCTGCCACCATCAATCGACCACAAAAAACACAACAGAGCTACGAATGCACAAAAGAGTATTTTTAATTAAAAATTACGAATTACGAATTATTTTGTGAAACGGCAAGTTGTGCCTGATAGGTGAAGACTGGCTGCAAGTGTCCTTCCGGATCCCAATAAATCTGGGATCGGATTGGCAGCTGGCACGAGCCCTCATCTTTTGTCCAATCGATCGTTTTGCACGGGAATCTCATGTTTAGTTGTTTGAGCTTAATAGTTGTTTTTGCTTTTTACGTTCGTTGCTGGCGTACAGCATGCCGCAGGCGGCCTGAATATCCCACCCCTTGCGGTTACGAATGGTGACCGCGTAAACGCTCTCCTGAATGGCGTTTTCAAACCGTTCAAGCGATTCTTTTGAAGGAGCAGGAAAATGGTCATCAATGGAATTCACCGGAATCACATTGATTTTACAGGGCACCTGGCGCGAAATTTTTACCAGATTTCGGGCGTCTTCAAGCGAATCGTTAAATCCGGCGATCAGCACATATTCAAAGGTGATCCGTTTGCGTGTTTTCTGGTAGTAATATTGAGCTGCCTTCAAAAGCTGATCGAGCGAGTACTTTTTTGCGATGGGCATGACCTGCAGGCGCTTTTGCTGATCGGCGGCATTCAAAGAAATGGCCAGGCGAAAAGGCCGTTGTTCATCGGCCATGCGCAGAATGCCCGGAATGATGCCGCTGGTGGAAATGGTGATCTTTTTGCGACTAAAATTCAATCCCTCTTCATCGGCCAGAATTTCTGCAGCACGCATGACATGCTCGTAATTGAGCATGGGCTCGCCCATGCCCATGAAAACGATGTTGGTTGGCGGACGTTTGGTCAATTTTTTCATTTGCAGTACCTGCTCAACGATTTCGCCTACCGTCAGATCGCGCAACCAGCCCATCCTGCCTGTGGCGCAAAATTTACAATCCAGCGCGCAACCCACCTGAGATGAAATGCAAAAGGTAACACGTTTCTTTTCGTAAATGATCACACTTTCGATTTTCATCCCGTCTGAAAGTTGCCAGAGCAATTTGGTCGTGCCATCCAGCGGGGAGGTAATGCGTTCAAGCTCTTTAAGGGCGCGCAGGGTAAAATCGCTGGCCAGCTGTCTGCGTAATGTCTTAGAAAGATTTGTGAAATCGTCAAAACTCTCGTAGCCTTTCTGGTAAAGCCCCTGATAAACCTGCCTCACGCGAAACCGTGGCTCACCAAGCTTTTCAAAGTAATTTTGCAATTCATCTATCTTTAAGTTTAAAATATTTCTCATTTTACTCCGCTAAAATAGACCTGATTTTAATTAAAAATTAAAAATTACGAATTATGTATTATGGTTCAAAACCATCGGGGTATTCAATTGAGGCCGAAATACGAATTTCTAAAACATCAAAGCCGCAACCAAAAACTTCTTTAAAAGGTGACAGGCCGGTGCCCTGGAACCCTTTAACTCTTACACTCATATACTCTTAACTTTACTCCTCTAACAGCAAAAGTCATTTCACCAATTAGCCTTCACCCCCTCGATCCCCCTCTCCCAGAATACAAATCTGGAAGAGGGGGACGGCATGGTGGGGGAATTTTCTCACCTATGTTGGAAATACCATTCACGAACAATGGGAATTTGCTATGTCAACTCGATGCTCATTCAACAAATCAACAAATCAACAGCTCAACAGATTTATTCCCTCACACAGCACAAAAATTTTGGCATGTTAATGCATTACCTCTTTTGAGCTTATTTAAAAATTCGCATTTGAGATGCAGATTTAGCATTTTGTAAAAGAACGCCGGAGCAATGATGTGTCGTCCAATCAACCTTTCAACCCTTTTTCCCGCTTGCTTTTAATCCGCATGTTCTGTAAACTCAACATTCGTTACCAATTTACTGAATTGCAGAAGGAATAACAACAGGGAAAATCATGGGTGAAGATATTCAACGCGCAGAAGCCATTGCCAGGGCCTTTCAGACCATTCAAAAAGAATTGGGTCGCATTATTGTAGGGCAGGAAGACATCATCGAGCAATTACTGATTGCGCTGTTTGCCCGCGGCCATTGCCTGTTAATCGGAGTGCCGGGACTGGCCAAAACATTGCTCATTAAAACATTGGGCGAAGTCCTTGATTTAAAATTTTCGCGTATTCAGTTTACACCGGATTTAATGCCCTCGGATATTACAGGCACGGAAATCTTGGAAGAGGATAAAACGACCGGTCAAAAAACCTTTCGATTCATTAAGGGGCCGGTTTTTGCCAACATCGTTTTAGCCGATGAGATTAATCGCACACCGCCCAAAACGCAATCGGCTTTGTTGGAGGCTATGCAGGAATATCGCGTAACGGCAGCCGGACAAACCTTTGGCCTTGACCTGCCCTTTTTTGTGCTGGCCACGCAAAATCCCATTGAGCAGGAAGGCACCTATCCCCTACCCGAAGCGCAGTTAGATCGTTTTATGTTCAGCCTGTGGCTGGACTATCCTTCGTTTGAACAGGAAGTAGAGATCGTTAAACGCACAACAGTTGAAGAGGTGCAAAGTCTTGAACCTGTAGTTCATAAGCAGGATATTCTGGAATTTCAGAAACTGGTAAGAAAGGTGCCGGTGGCGGACAATGTGGTGGAGTTTACGGTTAAACTGGTTAATTTAACCCGACCGGGTAGAGCAGCCGACGAGAAGATTGGTGAATGGATTCGCTGGGGAGCCGGGCCGCGCGCCTCGCAGAATTTGATTTTAGGCGCCAAAGTGCGCGCTTTGTTGCACAATCGTTTTACTCCAGAAATCGACGATATTCGCCAGCTGGCCCTGCCAGTTCTGCGCCATCGCCTGGTTACCTCATACAGCGCCGAGGCGGAAGGATTGGGAACCAGAGAAATTGTGGACTATCTGTTAAAGCAGATTGAGGATTCTTGATCTCATGCGCAAAATTACCAAATCAAGGTCGGGGCGGGGTTTGAACCGGGATTGATGGGTTTTAGGGATTGCCTTGATTTTAATGCTCCAGAGAAAATCGACTTCCCAAATATCGGTCACAGATTCCCGGCTTAAGAAAACCCAATCCTGGTAATCCTGCAATCAAGCAAATCCTGGTTCAAAACACGCAATCCTGGTTCAGAATCACCAAAAAATAAAAAAGCCGTGAAGCAATAACGTGCCCCACGGCTTTGGTGGATTTATCTGAGTTTAATCTTCCAGGGTGCTCAAGTCGCCCACGTCCTTACCCAGGGCTTTGGCTTTTAAAACGCGACGCATGATTTTGCCACTTCGCGTTTTGGGCAGGCTGTCCACAAACTTAATCTCTTCCGGTCGGGCGATGGGACCAACTTCGCTGGCCACATGGTCTTTCAATTCCTGTTCCAGTTGTGGCGAAGGGGTTACGCCGTGTTTTAAAATCACATAAGCATGAATGGCATTTCCTTTCAGTTCATGGGGCAGACCAATGGCCGCCGCTTCGGACACGGCCGGATGGCTGACCAGCGCGCTTTCAATTTCTGCAGTGCCCAGACGATAGCCACTCACCTTAATCACATCATCGATGCGACCAATAATCCAGACATAACCATCCTTGTCGATTCGGGCTGAATCGCCGGTTTTGTACCAGCCCTGTTTCTGGTAATCCTTCCAGTACGTCTCAATGTAGCGATCCGGATCGCCGTAAATCGTTCGGGCCATTCCGGGCCAGGGATTTTTGATGACCAGCTTGCCTTCTTCACCCGGCGGGACTTCATTGCCTTCGTCATCTACAACGGCCACTTCATTGCCAAAGAACGGCTTGGTTGCCGAACCTGGTTTTAAAGGCGTGATGGGCAGAGGCGTAATCATAAAGCCGCCGGTTTCGGTTTGCCACCAGGTGTCCATAATCGGGCAGCGTTTTTGGCCAATTACTTCGTAATACCAGCGCCAGGCTTCGGGATTGATCGGTTCGCCTACGCTGCCTAATAGGCGTAAGGAACTTAAGTCGTAGCGTTTGGGCCAGTCATCCCCAAAACGCATCAGGCCGCGGATGGCGGTAGGCGATGTGTACAAAATGGTAATGCCGTATTTTTCGATCATTTTCCACCAGCGGTTGGGGTAAGGATAATTTGGCGCACCTTCGTACATCATTACCGTAGCGCCGTTGATCAACGGACCGTACACGATGTAACTGTGGCCGGTAATCCAGCCTGGATCGGCCGCACACCACCAGCGATCTTCCTCTTTGATGTCAAACACATAGCGGTGAGTGGTAGAAGTGTAAACGGCGTAGCCGCCATGGGTGTGTACCTGTCCCTTGGGCTTGCCGGTAGTTCCCGAAGTGTAAAGAATAAAGAGCGGGTCTTCGGCGTCCATCTTTTCGGTCTTACATTGCTGGCCATCGGGGCAGGCAATGGGTAGCTGTTGCAGATCGTGGTACCAGAAATCGCGACCGCTTTCCATGTATACCTCGTGGCCCGTGCG
This sequence comes from Caldithrix sp., assembly GCF_056497305.1. Lineage (NCBI taxonomy): Bacteria > Pseudomonadati > Calditrichota > Calditrichia > Calditrichales > Calditrichaceae > Caldithrix > Caldithrix sp. The sequence goes on from NZ_JBSMDE010000127.1 coordinate 5,683, forward strand.
TTTAACCACAATACAAGTTTCAACGGTGGGCGAGCGTTTAATAGCCTCATCCACGGTTTTTTTCAGATCGGTAATTTTACCCCGCCGGAATCCCCCGTCTGCTGTAACCACTACACGGCTGCGCGCATCGGCAATGCGTTCGGCCAGGGCTTCTACACTAAAGCCGCCATAAACCACGCTATGAACAGCGCCGATTTTAGCGCAGGCCAGCATGGCAAATGCCAGCTCTGGTATTTGCGGCATGTAGATGGTTACCGTGTCGCCTTTGCGCACACCCATGCTGTGCAAAATACGGGCAAAGGTAGTTACTTCACGATTTAGGGCATGGTAAGAAAAGGTACGTAAATCGCCAGGCTCCCCTTCCCAGATTAAAGCCAATTTATTACGCCGCCAGGTTTTTAGATGGCGGTCAATGGCATTGTGCACAATATTGATCTTCCCTCCCACAAACCATTTGTAGAATGGTTTGTTGCTGTCATCCAGAACTTTGTCCCATTTTTTGAACCATTCCAGCTTTTCTGCTTCTTCGGCCCAAAAACCTTCGCGATCGGTAATTGATCGCTTGTAAAGCGTGTCGTAATCCTTGATATTGGCCTGGGCAATCACTTCTTCTGAAGGGTAAAATACTTCGCCTTCTAATTTGCTCATAGGGTGACTCCTTTTGTTGGTGAACCGTTTTTTTTAAATTTTTGAATCCTGAAAGCTGTTTTTTTCGTAAAAATTGATTACATTTATTCAAACAAAAAACGATAGGGTTGAAACGCAAAAAGTGATTTAGCCCCGAAACATTCAGGTACATTAAATTGAAACTGAGTAACCATATGAATCGCATGAAACAGTCCTTTATTTATCAGATGTTTCCTGAAATTTATCTGAATTTTTATAACAAGATTTGTAATTTATAAATTCCAGGAAAAAATGAACCGAGTTCTGTTCTATTTTCAAAAATATTATAAAACAATGATATTTTTAATGCAAGTTGGTATTTTTTTCACTTGTAATCGTCCAGTGGAAAAGAGTTTTGTGCAAATTAATACTGTACAAAGAGATTCTCTACCCGTTTTGTACGAAACAGGTCAACTGCAATCGATCGAAACGTATAGTATTAACACGCCCATGCGCTGGAATCTGGAGTACAGAATTGTGCAGTTGGCGCCCGAAGGAAGTTTTGTTCAGCCCGGGGATACGGTGGTGTATTTTGACATGCAGCCTTTACAGGATCGACTGATTCAGGCCCAAAAAGAGTTGTTAAAAGTAAAACAGGAATTGAATCAGGTTCTGGAGCAAAACGCCCTGGCCATCGAGACACAATTGAAAACCATTGAACGATTAAAAATGCAGTACGAGCTGGACAGCACGCGGCTGGCCAATGCCCGCTTTGAATCCCGAATTACGCAGGAACAATTTGCCCTGGAGCTGGAAAAAACACGCTTGCAGCTGGAGCGTGCCTTAAAAAATCTGGCATCTCAAAAAATTATTAATGCCAATAAAGAGCGCCTGACAAGAATCAAAATCGAACAGGCCCAGATTGATCTGGAACGGGTGCTATTGATGAAAAAGGAAATGAAGCTGATCTCTGAACATGCGGGCATCGTTATCTATCCCTATTACCGCTCTTCGGCCGGTAAGGTTAAAATTAAAGAAGGAGAAACGGTTTTGCCGGGCAGAACGGTCATTCAAATAGCCAACTTGCAGCGTATGAAAGCCGTGGTCAAGATCAATGAGGTCGATCGCTCGCTGATCCGCGAAGGGCAAGAAGTGCGATTGACGGTAGACGCCTATCCAGACACGATTTTTAAAGGCAAAGTGGTCAGCATTGCGCGCGTTGCCAGCGAGGAGCGGGAAGAGGGAACGGTTAAGGTCTATCCGATCGACGTGTTTCTGAATGCAAAAGCCAATTACCGCCTGCGACCCGGTCTTTCGGTGCGGGCGGGCATTATCCTGGACACGCTCCACAACACCTTTCGCGTTCCGGATTGGTGTGTATTCCACAGGCAGAAAGAGTGGTGGGTTGAACCTATGGGACAATCCCGTCTGCCAGTGGAATTGATTTATCGCCTGGATGGATTTTCGTACGTTCGTGGAGCCTTGCAGGAAGGAATGGTTTTAAAATCGAACAGGACAGCCTATGAGTAAATCATGGTTCAAATCCAGAAAATTCCGGTGGGTATTGTTATTGCTCGTCTTTGTCGGGGCCCTGTTCTGGATTTTACCGGGCCAGGACGAAGCGCTGCTCTACACGGTTAAACGGGGGGATCTGCTGATCAGTATTCCTGTGGAGGGCGAATTGCAGGCTGTGGAATCCTTTGTGGTAAAGGCGCCTTCCAATGTGTGGGGCAACATTCGGATTGTAAAACTGGCACCGGAGGGCTCCATTGTAAAAAAAGGCGATTTTTTGATTCAGTTCGACACCTCCGAACAGGCCCAACGGCTTCATGAAGCCAAAAACAAGCTGGAAACAGCGCTGGCCAATCTGGCCAGTACAAAGGCCGACATGCAAAATGAAATGGCCCAGCTGGAAAATGACATCAAAATGGAAAGCTATTCCCTGGAACAGGCCCGCTTGCAGGCCAAAAACGCCATTTACGAAGCGGAGAATAAACGACGGGAAATCGAGCTTAATTTAAAAAAGGCCGAACTCAGCTACGCCCAGCTCCTTAGGAAAAAAGAGTCGCTGGAAAAAATCCACAAAGCGCGTTTACGTCAGGCCGAGCTGGAAGTAGAACAGGCCCGGCTGGAAGTGAAACAAAGGGAAGAAGACTTGAAGAGTCTAACCATCTATTCACCGGCTGACGGCATGGTGGTTTACAAAAAGGTGTGGGAGAGCAGCGGCATGACCAAGCTGAAAGTCGGCTACAGTCCCTGGCGCTCTCAGTCCTTAATCGAAATTCCCAGCCAGAGCAAAATGAAAGTGATGGCTTCGGTCAGCGAAAACGAAATTTCGCGCGTCAGCAAAGGTCTGGAGGTGGAAATCTTTCTGGATGCCATCAAAGACACGGTGTTTAGCGGAACGGTAACCGAAATTGCCACCCTGGCGCATGAGGATGATGAAAGCGAAAAAAATGTGTTCGATATCGAAATTTTGATGAATGAAACCGATCCGCGCCTGAAGCCGGGCATGACCGCGCGCTGTAACATTCTGGTGCAAAAAATCGAAGATGTTCTGCAGGTGCCTATGGATGCGGTTCAAATTAAACAGGGCAAATCGTATGTTGTCGCTGCGGACGGCGATCTGATTCCCATCAAAACCGGTGAAAGCAACGGCGATTTTGTGGTGGTTACCGAAGGGCTTCAAGAAGGCGATCGCATTCAACTGCGGGCAACGACCATTGGCCAGCAGGAACAGGTTAAACCCAAAAAGAAAAAGAAAAACAGCGTTTCAAGACGCGTCATTATTATTAGATGAGGAATTTTAAAGCAGGGAAGACCATGCGCTGGAAAAACAGGCTTCTGCAGAACAGATGGCTCCATCGCTTTTTACGCATTGATGAAGAGCTGTTAAGGATTGGTTTACAGGGCATTCTGGAGCACAAATTGCGATCTTTTTTGACCATGCTGGGCATCATCTTTGGCGTGGCCGCGGTTATTGCCATGCTGGCTATTGGCGAGGGGGCGCGAAGACAAACCCTTTCACAAATCCGCGCTCTGGGATTGAACAATATCATCATTCAGAGTACGGAAGGCCATGACAAACTCAGTTCAGAAGGTCATATCCGCTTCAGCGATCTGAACACCCTGCAACGCGTTGTGCCAACCATTGATGACCTGGCTCCGCTCATCCAGTACGAGGTGGAAGCCTATTACCGGACGCGGAGCAAAACCATTTCCCTTACCGGCACCAGCCCACGCTTTTTTGACCTGATGCATTTGCAGATCGAACAGGGGAGCCTGTTTACAGACTGGGATGATCAACGTTTTCAAAAGGTGTGTGTATTGGGGGCCGAAGTGGCCCGCGATCTGTTTTTAACCGAGAATCCGCTGGGCAAGTTGCTAAAATTGGGTAAGCTCTGGTTTCGGGTTGTTGGCGTACTGGCCCGCCAGCCGGTCAGTACGGTAGGAGCAACCGAAGTGGATTACAATCGCCAGATTTTTGCGCCCCTGCAAACATTGTACGTGCGCTTTGACCGGCCAACCCGTAGCAGCCAGCTCCAGCAATTAGTGGTCCATGTGCCGGATGAGACAAAAATAGTCGCTACGGCTCAATTTGTGGAATCGATTCTGGCCCGGCGACACCAGAACCAGAAAGACTTCAAGATGATTGTGCCCGAACAGCTGCTCAGACAAAGCGCGGAAACGCAACGGTTGTTTAATATTGTGATGGGAACCATTGCGGGAATTTCTCTGCTGGTTGGCGGTATTGGCATCATGAACATCATGTTGGCCTCGGTTCTGGAACGTACGCGTGAAATCGGCATCCGTCGTTCGTTGGGCGCCAGACGCAAAGATATTTTGGGCCAGTTCTTGCTGGAAGCCACTCTGCTGAGTGTGATCGGCGGCCTGGTTGGTATTTTCATCGGCTATTTACTCAGTTATGGGATCACGTTCCTTTCGGAATGGGAAACCTATGTCAGTTGGTGGTCGGTTGTGCTGGCCGTAGGCGTAAGCGCCGGCGTGGGCATTGCTTTTGGCTTTTTCCCGGCGCGCAAAGCAGCTGAACTCAATCCAATCGATGCCCTGCGTTACGAATAGCCAGCCGGAATAAAGAGGCCTGCAGACAAAGTTTTAAGCAAGTTGAATGAGCAGATGTAAAGGAACATTCAAAATAGTCATTGGTCATAGGAAGCAATCCCGGCCATTGTGCTGGAACAGTGTTCAAGCCCGGCAGTCGGGCCAAGTGGTTCAAGAGATATCTGGAAGCCCTGGCCTGAGTGCTAAAAAACAGCAGGAGCGTAATGATTCAGAGTGATGAAATAAAAGGCAAAATTTACGACCGCAAACTATTTTTTCGTTTGTTAAAATATGGCCTGCCCTACAAGCATCTGATTCTGGGCGGAGTGCTCCTGATCATCGTGTCATCGCTAATGCGCATTGTAGGCCCCTACCTGACCAAACTGGCCATTGATGATTTCATTGAAAGCGGACAATTTGAAAAGTTGAAGATGCTGGCAGCGCTTTACGTGGGCATTTTAGGCGCCAATTTTCTGGTCAGTTATGTTCAGGCCTACCTTACCCAGCTGCTTGGCCAGAAGGTGATGTATGATTTACGTTCCGATATTTTTGGCCATTTGCAAAAACTCTCTTTTCGCTTTTTTGATCGCAATCCCGTGGGCCGTTTAATGACGCGCGTTACCTCTGATGTGCAGGCTTTAAACGACATGTTTACCCAGGGCGTGGTCAGTATTTTTGGGGACCTGTTCCTGCTTACCGGTATTGTCGTCATTATGCTGAGCATGAACTGGCGCCTGGCTCTGTTCACCTTTACGGTGATTCCTGTTCTGTTCATGATTACCACAATTTTTAAGCGCAAAGTGCGCGCCGCTTTTCGCAGTGTTCGAAAATGGCTGGCCCAGATTAATTCCTACGTTCAGGAAAACATCACAGGCATGAGTATTGTGCAGGTGTTTAATCGCGAGCAGAAAAATTACGAAGCGTTTAAAAAAATCAATTGGCACCACACAGAAGCCTACGTGAAGATGATCTTCTATTACGCCCTGTTTTACCCGGCTGTGGAATTAATCAGCGCCATTGCTCTGGCCATTGTTTTGTGGCAGGGCGGAATATTAAAAAGCGCAGAGTTAACGACCTATGGGGCTCTGGTAGCCTTTATTCAATATGCGCAAATGTTTTTCATGCCCATTAGCGATCTTTCTGAAAAGTACAATGTACTCCAATCGGCCATGGCTTCTTCGGAACGTATTTTTAACCTGCTGGATACCAAACCGGAAATTAGCAGCCCAGCGAACGGACGGTGGAGCGATCCGGTGCAGGGCAAGATTGAGTTCAAAAACGTCTGGTTTGCCTACAATGAACCGGAATATGTGTTAAAAGAGGTTAGCTTTCAGATTAAGCCCGGGGAAAAAGTTGCCATTGTTGGACACACCGGAGCCGGGAAGAGCAGTTTAATCAATCTGCTGGCCCGTCATTACGATATTCAGAAAGGTGAAATTTTCATTGATGATATTGAGGTCCGGCAGTGGGATCTGGGCGGATTGCGCAAAAGCATGGCCGTGGTATTACAGGATGTCTTTTTGTTTTCCGGTAGCATTTTAGAAAATGTTCGGCTACACGATCAATCCATTTCCGAAAAACAGGTAATAGAAGCCTGCCAGCAGGTTAATGCCCATCAATTTATTGAACAATTACCCAACGGTTACCAGACCCGGCTCAACGAGCGGGGAACCATTCTTTCATTGGGCCAGCGTCAGCTATTGTCCTTTGCCCGTGCCCTGGTCGTCAATCCGCGTATTCTGGTTCTGGATGAGGCGACCTCCAATATTGACACGGAGACCGAGATATTGATTCAGCAAGCCGTGCAACGCTTAATGGAAAATCGCACGGCCATCATCATTGCCCACCGCCTTTCCACTATCCAGCACGTGGATCGCATTCTGGTATTTCACAAAGGCCGTTTGCGCGAAAGTGGCACCCATCAACAGCTTTTGCAACAACAGGGCATTTATTTCCATTTGTACCGGTTGCAATACAAAGATCAGATACTGGCAAGCCATTCAACACCGATGGTTCGCTAATTAAAGAATAACCGGCTTATTACGATTACTGAACAAACGGAAATATTTTGGGGTTTGCAATGAAATACATTCTTGGATTCAGACAGTACCTGCATTCGGCAAAGTCGTACCAGGACTTAGAACACATCATTAATGGCCAGAACGAATTTTTCCCTCCGGAGAAAGGGTTTTTAACCATTGTAGCTGTTTGTGGCGACAATCCCCGCGATTTTTTGGAAGAACAGGGCCTGCGTTCCCGAGTTGCCTTTTATGATTACGCGCCCTGGGAAGAGAGCGCTAAAAGAGTGGCCGGCGTCTTTGCCAAAAGTATTCACAAAACGCAGCGTGTTCAGATCATTCACTACAACGAAAACCCTCTGGGGTTAACTTATCCGCTGGAACTGCTGGTGTACATTGCCAATGCTCTGAATGCCGAACATCTGGCCGTGAGTGATTCCGATTTTCAATTGAGTTACTCTGAGATTCGCAGAGTATACGACCACCACATCGCCAACGCCGATCCGGATGAAATCGTCATTACCTACCCCCGGCGCCATCCGCGCAGTCTGGATACAGAAAAATATCCCATTAACCGCTGGGCCATGGAAGACCTGGAGAACATGTACATCTATTTTTTGTCCGATTTGAAAGTGTTGAACAGTAAACCCGATTTCCAGTCCGGATTGAGCATTACCACGCGGGCCGCCAACAAGATTTTGAACTTCGACAATGTGGGGAGCTGGATCGGCAACCTGCACATGGCCATTCAGGTCATCCGCAACAAAGGGCGACTGGACAAGGATTTTGTGGTCAAAACCAATTACCAGCACGAATCGACCATTAATTTCGACGTGCAGTGTGCCAAAATTGATCAGTTGTACCGTTATTACATGATTCCCCTTTCCAATATTGTGGAGCTGGCCATTGAACATCCCGATAAATACCTGATGGAAGACTGGACGGCAGGCAAGAGTAAAGAAGAGATTGTGGAAACCATTAAAAAAATTGAAGCCATGAACAACCGTTACCTGGAAGAAAAGCGCAAGGAGCGCTTGCAGGAGGAATAAGGAAGAAATAACCCTAAGGCAGCATCGCCGCCACCCAAAAAATTTCTGCGCTGGGATTAAAGCAACCACAGAGAGCTCAAAAAATCAATTTAAATTAAAAATTACGAATTATTTTGCGAAGGGGCCAATTGTGCCCAGGCGGTGAAGGCCTGTGCCGGCAAGTCATTCTGAGAATCCCTTCCATTGGAAAACACGCAAACGCAACGTAACTCGAGCTTCAGTTCGAGATCTCCACTGGTAGACTGAACATCCCATCGCCACGATTCTCGGGGAAAGGCCCGTCTGGCAGCACCAGCCTGACAGGCCCGTCTGGCAAGCGCAGCCGGACAGGCAAAGCATTCACAAAGTGCGCAAAGATTGTAAAATATCATAACATATCAGATTTGAAATTAGCAAAGCTGCACAATTTGCTCTCCCTTCCCTTTATTAAAAGAAGGGAAGGGGGCGGGAGGGGTAGGACCTTCAGCACAAAAATTTTTGTAATACCGTAGCGCGACTCTCCAGAGTCGCTTTGGCTCAATAGAGCCAATAAAAATAATGACAGGCCGGTGCCCATGAACCATTTACCTCTTACACTCTTATACTCTTAACTCTTCCCCTCCAACAGTAGAAGTCATTTCCGGAATTAGCCCTCCCCCCCTCGATCCCCCTGTCCCAGAATAAAAATCTGGGAGAGGGGGAAGGCTTACCACCTGTGTTGGAGATTTTCTTTCATGGCTCCATTCAGGATCAATGTCAATTCGGAATGTCAGACTAATGCCTATTCGACCATTCAACAAATCAACAATTCAACAGTTTTTCTTCTTCACACTGCATAAAAATTTTCGCATCCCGCTGTGGCGGGACCAGATCTTTTGAGGGAAGTATTCTAAAAAATTACGGTTTCCCTTTTCATAAGCGCTTTTTTCATTGGCACAATCTTTGTAACTTAATCAGAGGGCAAAATCGGAGAGAAATGGATGAGAAAAATCTTTAACAATATTCGCCTCTGGGGAGGTCTGCTGTTTATAGCCCTGGCTTTAATCATTTTTTTGCCGGCTTTACTGGAGTACCATTCCACTAAAAAGGATCTGGTCAAACTGTGGCAGGATCAAAGCCGTTTGCTGGCCGAAACCATTGTGCGCAGCAGCCGCACCATGATGCGCTTTGACGATCAGATACTCAGACAACACAAAGAGAGACTCTTACAGGCCGGGCTGACACTCCGACACCTGGACAGCTTGAACTACCCCGATATGCGCCCCGTGTTCATGTTTGCCCACATGAACCTTAAAGCCCGAATCCTTTTTTTTTCGGCTTCGCTTCAGCCTCTGGCTTTGCCCCGAATGCCCAAAATGCATCGGCCGGATTTTGAACGCACCCCCGATTTTGTGCTTAAAGCCTTGCACGCTTTCCCCGAAGATTCGCTGGTCAGCCTGATCTGGCCCAATCGATTTAAGAAACCCGCGCCTCCGTTGCTCATCGCACGCCGTGTGGCAAACAGAGGTTACATCGTGGCTCTGTTACGCCTGGCGCCGGGCAATCGTCTGGCCCGCTTTCAGGTGTTTAAAAACTGGCTTTCCGAATTGGTCAATGCGCCTGACATACTCTACGTACAGCTGCTGAAAAACAATCGCCCCATAGTGCAGGCCGGAGTATTGAATCTGGCTCCGGATCAGCCGCCTGAACAATTTACCCATCTCAATCCAGCCTGGAATATTTTAAAAATCAGAGACAAAACCATTTTTGATTACTGGCAACCCGCCCCGGGCAGAATGACCATCCGCATCGGGCTAATTACAGAAGCGCTGACCCATTTGCAAAATAATCTGATCCAAAGGCTGGCCCTCAACTCCCTGTTGTTGCTCATTTTTGGTTTTCTGGCCCTGCGCTTTATTTTAAGTCGCCAGAACATTGCCTTTTTGCAAAAACGATTGAACCAGATGCAGCTTTACACCGTCTCCATTTTGCGTAACATGAGCGACGGAATTCTGGCCTTTAATGACCGTCATCAAATTGAATTTTCGAACCACGCTTTTAAAGAACTGACCACGGCCGATGATGTCAGCAATCTGGAAGGAGCTCTGTCCTTTTTACCGGAAGAACTGAAAAATAGAATTAAACATTTTGAAGAATTTGAAAATGTTTCGCTGGAACTAAACCAATGTTTTCTACTGATCAGCGGCAAGAATGTGTGGCTCGACCATTCTGACGAGTCTGTACAGCGCATTTACCTGCTCATTGTACGCGATTTTACTTCGCAGAAAGAATTAAACGAAATACGCACTCGACGCAGCAAACTATTGGCCATGGGCGAATTAGCTTCCCGCGTGGCCCACGAAATCCGCAATCCGCTCAATGGCATTGCCATGTTGGCTCAGCGTTTGCAGAAAGAATTTAAACCCCAGAACGATCAGCAGGAATTCCGGCAAATGACTTCAGCCATTCGCCAGGAAACCGAGCGCTTGAACCAGATCGTACACTCCTTTCTGTTCTACGCCCGCGTTCCACAGATGGATTTTAAGAAAACACAACTTTCTAAATATCTGGCAGAGCTGAAGACCATTTTGCAGGCCTGCGGAAACGCGCCACTAAATATTGAAATAGAAAAAGACGCCGCCGTGCTGCTGGATCACGATCAGTTTAAGCAGGTTTTGCTCAATCTGGTTAAAAACGCCATGGAGAGCTCTTCTGAGCCAAAACCCGTTACAATCCGAGTAAACGTTAAAGATGAACGAGCCCGGATTTTTATTGAAGATCAAGGACGGGGTATTCCAGAAGAACTTAAAGACAAAATTTTTGATCTCTATTTCACGACCAAAGATCAGGGCGCGGGTATCGGGCTTAGTATTGTGGAAAAAATCGTCGAAGCGCACGGCGGACAAATCCACTTTGAAAGTCCCTACCAGAAACAGAAGCAACGCATTAAAGGTACGCGATTTATTATCGAATTGCCTGTAAAAAAGGAGGACGGTAAACCGTGAAAAAATCCTTTGCCATTCTCGTTGTAGATGATGAAAGAATTCAACGCGAGTCTCTGGCCGGTTTTTTAAACAAACGTGGCTATCAGGTTTTTAAAGCAGAAAATTACGACAAGGCTTTGCAGATCGTTCAGCACAATGCCATTGATCTGGTTTTAACTGATGTTAAAATGGCCGGCCGATCGGGTTACGAACTGCTCAAAGCCATAAAAGGGCTTAATCCTGAAATTACTGTGATCATCATGACCGCTTATGGCAAAGTAGAAGAAGCGGTAGCAGCCATGAAAGACGGAGCCTACGACTACCTAACCAAACCACTGGACCTGGATGAAGTCGAGCTGCTCATCAATCGCGCTCTGCAATTCAAACAGCTGACCCAGGAAAACGCCGAATTACGTCAGAAACTTTCAGAAAAACATCGCTTCACCAATATCATCAGCGCCAGCCCTTTAATGGAAGAGGTGTTGAATATGGCCGCCCGTTCGGCCAACAGCCGGGCCTCTGTGCTGATCGAGGGCGAAAGCGGAACCGGCAAAGAGCTGATTGCGCGGGCCATTCACTTTGCCAGCCCCAGAAAGAACAAACCGCTCATTGTGGTCAATTGCGCGGCCATCAGCGAAAATCTGATCGAAAGCGAATTGTTCGGGCATGAGAAAGGAGCCTTTACCGGCGCCGTACAATCGCGCAAAGGACGCCTGGAAGAAGCCGACGGGGGTACGTTGTTTCTGGATGAAGTGGGCGACATTCCCCTTTCGGTTCAGGTCAAACTGCTGCGGTTTTTGCAATTTGGCGAATTTCAGCGCGTGGGTAGCAACCAGACCCTGACGGTCGATGTACGCCTGATTGCCGCCACCAATCGCGATCTGTTAAGTATGATTAAAGAGAATGCCTTTCGTGAAGATTTTTATTACCGCCTGAATGTCATCAATATTAAAGTGCCCCCCCTGCGCAGCCGCAAGGAAGATATCCCGTTGCTAATCGATCATTTTATCAAAAAGTTTTCCAGAGAAAACGAAAAAGAGATTAAGGGAATTTCCAGGGAAGCCATGGATATTTTAATGAAATATGATTATCCGGGCAATGTACGGGAGCTGGAGAATGTGATTGAGCACGCTGTGGTGCTCTCCCGGTCAGAAATCATCGAAGCCGATGACTTGCCTGTACAGATGCGGGCCCTGGCTCAAACGGAAGCAGCGCCGCCCATCGATTATTACAAAGGTAATTTCCGCCAGAAAATCGAAGCCTTTGAAAAAGATTTGATTCTGGACGCCCTGCAGCGCGCCCATTACAATCAAAGTCAGGCTGCCCGCACACTGGGCCTCAGTGAGCGCAATTTACGCTACAAAATGGCCAAATACGGCATCACCAGGCCCTAAGGCTACAGGGGCATTACCCCCAGAGCTGTCATTCCATTCTCGAAAAGCGGGAACAAGAATCTTTTACGCTAAATAAAGATTGCTCCGCTCTGCCCTATGCACTCTGAGTAGCGGTCAAAATGACATTTAGTAGTCATCAATCGCTGGCATGAAGCCTGCGCATACCGACTGACTGAATTCCCCATCGTCCCGATTTTCGGGACGGGCCATTCAACCATTTAACTATTTCCCTTCTTCACACAGCACAAAAATTTTTGCATCCCGTAGCGCGACTCTCCAGAGTCGCGTTTGCTCGATAGAGCCAAAAAAAAAAAAATGACTAACAACGGAATAGAATTTCCATAAGGCAAAACATCTAAAGCAGCACAGCCGCAAACAAAAAACTTCTTTAAAAAATGAAAGGCCCGTGCCCTTGAACCATTTACCTCTTATACTCTTATACTCTTAACTCTTCCCCTGCGACAGCAGACGTCATTTCACGAATTAGCCCTCACCCCCTCGATCCCCCTCTCCCAGAATAAAAATCGGGGAGAGGGGGAGGGCAAGGTGGGGGAATTTTCTCACCTATATTGGAAATACCATTCACGAACAATGGGAATTCGCTATGTCAGCCCAATGCTCATTCAACCATTCAACCAATCAACAATTCAACGGTTTTGCTTCTTCACACTGCATAAAAATTTTCGCATCCCGCTGTGGCGGGATTATAAGTTTTAAAGGAAGTATTCTAAGAACACCGTTTCATTCACTGTACCTTAGCGCTCCTTGAGCACACGGAACAGCTGCTCAGGTGTGGTGACCGGCAAAGAGCAGCTCTGTCCCCGGCAAACGTAAACGGTGGACTGGCCGCCCACCAGTCTCCGGCCGCGCAACAGAGCTCTGCCAATCGGCTCTTTTTTAGAAGCAGGATCGTTTACCAGAAGCACTTTATTCGGTAAGTAGAGTGAAAAAATGTGCTGACGTAAGGTTTCAAATTTAGTTTCATCGCCTTTTAACAAAACAATTTCGGTCGGTTGCCGCAGGTAAAAATCAAGCGCGTTTAAATAACTGGCGTAGGCATAGGGCTGCTGGATGGCCTGGTTTCCGTACTTCTTTAACAGACTTTTCGCCCTTTGTAAAAATTCTTCCTGTTCAAAAAAGGCGTAGAGTCGTAATTGATTGGCTATCATGATGGCCACCGCAGAAGGCAGCGAGGCATCGCTTTCTTCTTTGTACCGTTCATGGTTCAATTGTTCTGTGGACTGTCCGGGCGCTGCACTCTGATTAAAAAAATACCCTCCGTCCTGCTCATCGGCAAAGCGCCGGTTGGCTTCCTCGGTCAATTCTCTGGCCCAACGCAGATATTGTTCTTCGAAAAGCGCTTCATAGGCATCAATCAGTCCCTGCGCCAGGTAGGCATAATCATCCAGAAATCCATTAATTTTACTCTGGTCTTTGCTGTACACATGTTTTAACTGGCCGTCTTCGTATTGCCGCTCTTTTAAAAAATCGATATTGCGGCGAATGGCCCGGGCATAGTCTGGCCTGGCAGTAACCTGGTACAAGTGGCTTAAAGCGGAGAGCATCAGCCCATTCCACGAAGTTTGCACTTTAAAATCGAGGCCGGGATGGGTGCGTTTGTCGCGCCTTTCAAACAATTTTTTTCGCGCCTGTTCTATGATGGTCTCAACTTCGCGCTCGGGTTTATTGAATTCCTGGGCCAATTGTTTAAAGCTTTTATGGACAAAGAGAATATTTTTGCCTTCAAAATTACCCTGATCGGTTACGCCAAAACGGGCACAGAACAGTTCGCCCCTTTCCTGGCCCAGCACTTTTAAAATTTCTGCTTTAGACCAGATGTAAAATTTGCCTTCTTCGCCTTCGCTGTCAGCATCCAGACTGCTGTAGAATCCGCCCCGGGTATCCGTTAGTTCGCGCAAGACAAATTGCGCACTCTGCTGGGCAATGTTCAGATAAAAGGGCTGATTGGTGACCTGGTAGGCATCGACATAGAGCGTAATCAACTGAGCGTTGTCGTACAGCATTTTTTCAAAATGGGGCACCAGCCACTTTTCATCCACAGAATAGCGGGCAAATCCGCCGCCTAATTGATCATAAATGCCTCCTTCGGCCATCCGTTGCAGGGTATGCTCCACCATGTTCAAATAGTGGTCATCAGCGCTTCGGGCGTATTGGCGCAAAAAAAGCGAAAAGACCTGTACAGCAGGAAACTTGGGCGCCTGGCCCATGCCACCATGCACAGGATCATAATACTGAGTCAGTTTTTGGACGGCCTTTTGCCATTCGCTCTCGTCTGGAATGCTTTGGCCGTCAATCTTGCGCTGGGCTCTGTTCAGGGCCTGGCGAATCTGATCCAGGTTTTCATTTAACTGCGTTTTATTGTGGTGATAGAAATCGGCTACGGTTTTCAACAAATTTTTGAATCCCGGTTTTCCGTAGCGGTCCTCTGGAGGGAAATAGGTGCCACCGTAAAAGGGTTCGCCATCGGGAGTTAAAAACACGGTTAAAGGCCAGCCGCCCGAACCCGTTAGAATTTGCACAAACTTCATGTAGCGGTGATCTACATCGGGTCGCTCTTCACGATCCACTTTGATGTTGACGAAAAGTTCGTTCATTATTTGCGCCGTTTGCTCATCTTCAAAGGACTCCTCTTCCATGACATGGCACCAGTGACAGGCCGAATAGCCAATGCTCAGCAGAATGGGTTTGTCTTCTTTTTTGGCCTTTTCGAAGGCTTCTGCGCCCCAGGGATACCAGTCCACCGGATTGTGCGCATGTTGCAATAAATAGGGACTGGTTTCATGTATTAAATGGTTGGTGTATCTGGACATGGAATGTTCTCCATTGCATTTTAAGATAAAAAATCCGAAAAAAATAATCCAAAGGTACTTCATCGTTTTTCCTGATCTGTGAATAAGTTAAGACTAAAAATACAGACCAAAAATTCCTGAGGCAGCAAAGCCGCAACTTTCGGCCGGATAAACCTTTCCGGCTGCCGTGGGCCCAATGAATGGTAAAGTTAAACTCAACAAACCGAATGCTCATTAGTAGTGAATTGGCCAATAAGAAAAAATCTCAATACAGGTGAGAAAATTTCACACACAGCTCTTCCCCCTCTCCCAGATTTTTATTCTGGGAGAGGGGGATCGAAGGGGGGAGGGCAACTAATTTTAAACTTGCTTTTTTGCGCTTTTTGTGACTTCTGTGGTTGTTTAAATCTTTTGCTTGGGGCTCTGCGGGGCCGGTTTCATTTTAAAATTACGTTTTGAAAGATCTGAGCTCATTGCTTTTAATGCGGTAATTTTCTATGTTTGAGCAGGCATTCAAAAACCAAGAAACGAGACATGACAGGAAAAAATATTTTGCTCATTGCCGGAGAAGTATCGGCCGATCATCACGGGGCGCGCCTGATTGCCGCTCTGAAACAATTCCAGCCTGATTTTACCTTGTGGGGCATCGGAGGTGACGCTTTGCGGGAGCAGGGTATGGAGCTGCTCTTTCACCTGCAGCAAATGTCCTTTTTAGGCGTGGGCGAGGTGGTGCGCCATCTGCCCTTCATTCGCACGGTCATGAAGACCATTACCAAAAGGGCCCAAAACCAGCGGCCCGATGTGGCCATTTTGATTGACTACCCGGGCTTTAATCTGCGTCTGGCCAGGGCTTTAAAAAAAATGGGCATTCCGGTTATTTATTACATCAGCCCCCAATTGTGGGCCTGGGGCAAGGGGCGCATTAAAACCATTCGACAATGTGTGGATTTAATGATGGTCCTCTTTCCCTTTGAAAAGACCTTTTACGAACAGCATGGCGTCAATGTGAAGTATGTAGGGCATCCGCTGGTCGATCGTCATCACCGATTTTTGCCCCAGGCCTTCAAAAAGGTGGGGCAAGGGCCTGTTACCCTGGGATTGCTGCCGGGCAGTCGGCAAAATGAAATTAAAACCCTTTTGCCTAAAATGGTGCAAACGGCAGGATTGTTGCTGGAAGCGGGCGTCATTCAACAGGCGCTGATTGCCAAAGTGCCTCATATTGAAAAGCCCTTTTACGAACGGTTTTCGAACCCTAGCACACCGGCCATCCAGCTCGTTACACAACCCATGGAGCAATTTCTGCCTTCTCTGGACGCCGCCCTGGTTGCTTCCGGAACGGCTACCCTGGAAACGGCCTATTACGCCGTACCCATGGTGATTGTGTACCATGTCAACGCCTTAACCTACTGGCTGGGCCGTCTGTTGGTCAAACTTTCGCACATTGGTCTGGCCAATATTGTGGCCGAAGAGGAAATAGCGCCGGAACTGATTCAGCACCAATTTACCCCGCAAAAAGCCGCTGATCTTTTAAGCAAGATGTTAAATCCCCAGATCAATGAACAATTGCGTCAGCGGATGCTGATCATCCGAAAAAAATTGGGAGAACCAGGCGCCTCGCTGCGGGCAGCTGAACTTGTACACCAATTTTTAACCGACCGGTCGGTCTGAACATTTTTCTGAATGACACAGCCGAAATGAAACGGAGCAGTGCCCTCAGACTGCATCGCATTTCCCATCGCCAGCTTTTTCATTTTCGCTGGGAAAAAGGCGCTGATTGGAAAGATTGGAAATTTTTCACTAAATTGTTTAAAATCGTTACTCATTAAAATACAAAAGTTTCAGAAATGCGCTATTCGATTCCAAATCAATTAACGATCATTCGGATTTTGCTGACGCCGGTTTTTGTTTTTTATTTTATTAAAGGTGGAGAAGGCCACATTCGGCTGGCCAGCCTGATTTATTTGCTGGCCTCTCTCACAGACTGGTACGACGGTTACATTGCGCGCAAGATGCACATGGTTACGCGCCTGGGGCAGTTCATGGACCCGCTGGCCGATAAAATTCTGGTCTCTTCCGCTCTGGTGGTTTTTGCCTACGAACATTATTTAAATTGGTGGCTGGTCATTCTGATTATTGTTCGGGATTTCCTGGTGACCGGTTTGCGTCTTTTTGCCCTGTACATTGGCAAGCCCATTATTACCTCGGTACTGGCTAAATGGAAAACATTTCTGCAAATGGCCTTTATCTTTGCCCTTTTAATTTACCTGAATATTCCAGGCCTTCCTGAAATTCGTCTGGATCGCGTACAAAAGCCCTACCTGGTCTGGACGTCGTTGGTGATGTACGCGATTGTGGTTTTAACGATCATTAGTGGTGTGCAGTATTTAATCGTCAACCGTTCTCATGCTCTGGAATTGGTAAAGCGCGCGTTCAGCTTTATCATTAAATCGTTTCAAAGTAAGGGAGATTAGTTTTGCTTAAAGGATTCATTTATCTGATCGGAACCGGACTGGGTAGTGGTTATGCTCCGATTGCGCCTGGCACGGCAGGCAGTTTGTTGGCCCTGGTTCTGTTTTTGCTCTGGCCTCACAGTTCGTTTTTCTGGCTGATTCTGGCCATTATTTTTTTTGTGCTTGGCGTGCCGGTTGCTACGGCGATTGAAAAAGAGAAGGGGGAAGACCCCTCGCTGGTGGTGGTCGATGAAGTTGTGGGACAGTGGTTAGCCCTCATTTTTTTACCTCTTGTTAACTGGCAAACGGCCGGCGCCGCTTTTTTGCTTTTCCGCTTTTTCGATGTCTGGAAACCTTTTCCCATTGATCATAGCCAGAAACTAAAAGGCGGCTGGGGCATTATGGTTGACGATGTGTTGGCCGGTATTTACGCCAATATCGTTCTGCAGATCGTTTTACGCAGCGGGATATTTTATTAATGGAAGCAATCACAGCTGAACTCATCTCGATCGGTAATGAGTTACTGGCAGGCATTACCATCAACACCAATGCTGCCTTTCTGGCCCAAAAGCTACAGGCCATCGGGGTTGAAGTAAAAAGGATTACGGTGATTCCCGATGAACTCGATGAAATAGTGGAGGCTCTGCGTCGGGCGCAAAAAAGAGCGGCCGTGGTGATCAGTACGGGAGGCCTGGGGCCCACTCCCGATGATATTACCAAAAAGGCCCTGTGTACCTTTTTTGATGTTGATCTGCAATTCAGCCCCGAAGCTTACGAAGATGTACAGAGGTTTTTAAACCATCGTCAGATCGCTTTGAATGAGGCCAATCGTCAGCAGGCGGTAATTCCGCGCTGCGATCGTATTTTAAGAAATCAGCGTGGCACGGCGCCCGGTTTGTATTTTCAAAGAAAAGCAACACATTTCTTCTTTTTACCAGGCGTGCCCAGTGAAGTCTATCATTTAACGGAAAAGGATATTCTTCCCCTTCTGCGCGAACTGTTCCAGCTGCAATCGATCACGACCCATCTTTTGCGCACCACCGGCATTCCGGAATCCAAATTGATCGACAGGATCGGTAATATTGTCCAGCAGTATCCTCAGTTTCGGCTGGCCTTTCTGCCCCGCTTCAGAGGGGTCGATTTGCGTTTTACACTGCCAGCCAACCAGACTCAACACTCGGAAACCTTTTACCGTTTTATTGCAGAAGTCAGACAAAGATTGCAAAAATACATCTTTAGTGAAGAAGAAAAAGAGCTGGAAGAGGTCATTGGTCAAATTTTAAAGGAAAAAGCCTTTACCCTCTCTGTGGCCGAAAGTTTTACCGGCGGTTTGATTGGCGATTTGCTCACCAATGTTTCCGGCAGTTCGGCCTATTTTTTGGGCGATGTGGTCGCTTACAGCAACCAGAGCAAAAAACAGTTGTTAAAGGTCAATGAAAAGACCCTGAGCCTTTACGGCGCTGTGAGTGAAGCAACGGTCCTGGAGATGGTTAAGGGAGTGCAGCAGTTGTTTAACAGTGATTGCGCCATTGCCACCACCGGCATTGCTGGACCAACCGGTGCAACGCCAGGTAAACCGGTGGGCTTGTGTTTTATTGCGGCCCGCGTTCAGGAAAAGCAGATCAGTAAAAAGTTTCAGTTTGGTAACGACCGGTTGATGAATAAACGACGCGGAGCAATCGCCGCTCTGGAACTCTTACGTCGATTGCTTTTGGGCATTCAATAGCCAGTTACAGGCAAAAAGAACGAGGCCAACAATGGAAAACAAAATCCGTAGCTTTGTAGCCATCGAATTACCGGAGGCGTTAAAAAAACGCATTGATGCCTACCAACGGCAGTTAAAACCTTTGTGCAAACACACGCGCTGGGTGAACAGCAATGCGCTGCACATCACCCTCAAATTTTTAGGCGAACAGATGCCGGAGTTGATTGAGCGTGTGCAACAAAATCTGCATCATGTGCAGGGCGTGGTGCCTGCGTTTCATTTAACCATTAAGGATTTTGGCGCTTTTCCGGGTAAACGCAATCCGCGCGTTTTGTGGCTGGGCGTAATCAGCGAACCGCGGGAGCCCCTTTACCAGTTGTTCCAGTTTATCGAAAATGATTTGCACGGTTTGGGTTTTGCCAAAGAAAAGAGGCGCTTTTCTCCGCACCTCACCCTGGCCCGCGTTAAACAACCGGCTTCTTTTGAGGCCCTGTGGCATTTTGTACAGAAACAGCCCTTTGAGCCTTACACCTTTCCTGTGCATGAAATTGTTTTGATGCGCAGCATCTTAAAGCCTCAGGGCGCCGAGTACCGACCCATTGAAACCTACGCTTTGAGATAGAATCGGGCCGGCGTCGGTCAGACGGAGCAGGAAAAAAATCGTCGCCCCTGCTTAAAACACTTTGTATTTTGCTTTTCTGTGGCTATATTTATTGTTGTTATGAAACTACAATTTGAAGGAGATGAAAACACGTATGAGTAACAATCAGGAAAAAGCCAAAGCCATAGAGATCGCTGTTTCACAGATTGAGCGCAATTTTGGTAAGGGCGCCATCATGCGTTTGGGTGACCGGGCCAAAGTGGATGTGGATGTCATCCCAACCGGTTCGGTTTCGCTGGATGCGGCCCTGGGCATTGGAGGCGTTCCGCGCGGTCGCATCACCGAAATTTACGGGCCGGAATCTTCCGGTAAAACAACCCTGGCCCTGCACATTATTGCCGAAGCACAAAAACGCGGGGGGCTGGCCGCTTTTGTCGATGCCGAACACGCACTGGACCCCTCCTACGCAAAAAAATTAGGCGTAGATACCATTAACCTGCTGGTCAGTCAGCCCGATCATGGGGAGCAGGCGCTGGAAATCGTTGAAACCCTGGTGCGTTCCGGTGCGCTGGATGTGATCGTGGTCGATTCTGTGGCTGCTCTGGTTCCCAAAGCCGAAATCGAAGGCGAGATGGGCGATTCGCACATGGGGTTGCAGGCGCGGTTAATGTCTCAGGCTTTGCGCAAACTTACGGGTACCGTGAGTAAATCCAATACCTGTGTTATTTTTATCAATCAGATTCGTGAAAAATTAGGCGTCATGTTTGGCAACCCGGAAACAACGACCGGGGGGCGGGCGCTTAAATTTTACACTTCCATCCGTCTGGACATCCGGCGTATTGCTACCATCAAAGTGGGTAATGAAATGGTGGGCAACCGTACACGCGTTAAAGTGGTGAAAAATAAAATGGCCCCGCCATTTCGCGAAGCCGAGTTCGACATCATGTACGATCAGGGCATTTCCAGAGAAGGCGATGTCCTGGACAAAGCCGTCGATTTCCGCATTGTGCAAAAATCGGGTACCTGGTTTTCTTACAATGATTTGCGCCTGGGCCAGGGACGCGAAAATGTTAAGGCTTTCTTAAGAGAAAATCCGGAAGTGTTTCAGGAAATTGAAAAACAGGTGCGCATCAAACTGGGCCTGGTAAAGGACGAAACGGAAACGGTTGCAAACGAAGAAAAATAATCCTTTGTCCCATCCCTGAACGCGCTGTTGGTAAACTTTCATCATGCAAATCACAAAGATCGAACGCCTTTCGAAGCGTAAAGCGCTGTACCATCTTTACGCTGACGATGTTCTGTTGATGACCATTAGCGAAGAAACGCTGCTCCATTTTCAATTGCGAAAAGGCCAGGAACTGAGCGATGCTTTACAGGATGATATCTTTGCTTACGATCAGTGGCAGCGTTGCTTACAACAATCCTATCGCTACTTGAGTCGCCGTAACCACTTCCGCAAAGAGCTGGAACGCAAATTACGCCAGAAGAACTTTCCCCTAACAGCCATTGAAAGAACAGTGGAATATCTTGAACAAAAAGGCTATCTGAACGATTTAGAACTAACGGGCCAATTTATCCGGGAGGCCGTGCATTTAAAACAGTACGGCCCCAATCTGATTAAAGGCAAATTGTTGGAACGCGGAGTGCCTGGCCAGGCCATTGATCAGGCGCTTGAGCAACATTACCCTCAGGAAGTGCAGAGCGCTACCTGTAAGCAATTGGCCTTTAAAAAGCTCAAATCGCTGCAGAATCTTGAAAGTACAAAAGCGCGCCAAAAACTGTCGACATTTTTACAACAGCGGGGGTTTAGCTGGGAAATCATCCAGCCTGTGCTTGAAAATCTGTTTAACGAATGAAAGACCTTCCAACGATCCTGGTGTTTTATTTTTTGAAAAGCCATAAGATAAAGGAAATGATGGCGCTCAGAAGCAGCATAGTTGTAATTGGAAAGTAAAGCTTAAAGTTCGGTTTGTCGATGTAAATATCACCAGGTAAGCGCCCCACCGGTAATTTGCTTAAATAGGGCCAGAGAAAACTGAGAATAATCAAGAGAATTCCGGCATAGAGCAAAATTTTTTGCCAGACACTCATTGGGAACTCCTACAGATTCAACTCTTTTTTTAAGCGTGTAATCAAATCCGGGAAAAAGAGCGGCTTGGCAATAAAGCGATCGCGATGTTTGGTTAAATGTTCGTCAAAGCCCACGGCATGAGCCGAAACGAACAACACCGGGATGTTTTTGTAAGCCTCCTGTGTCTGCAACCAGTCGTAGAATTGCAGGCCGTTTTCACCAGGCAGCCCAACATCGGTAATGATTAAATCTATGGCGTGATTGGCAAGCGCCCTGCGTGCTTTTTGCGTGTCCGGGCACCCGTGCACAGTAAATCCTTCCTTTTCCAGAAATAACTTCGCTAAAATCAGAGTTTGAGTATCATCGTCCACAAATAATATGGAGGCCACACGCTTTCCTTTTTTTGTTTGTCCATCTGAATAATTAATATAGGCACATTCCGCTATATGTTTCAATCAATTTTTATTGGTAATAAACGCATTTTGCTTATATATTTGGCAACTAACCAATAATTACGGAGAAAAAGGATGACAGCCAATGAAATAAGGCAACAGTTTATTGATTTTTTTGTTTCCAAAGGACATACATTTGTGCCCAGCGCACCGGTCATTCCGCAGGACGACCCCACCCTGCTGTTCACCAATGCCGGTATGAATCAGTTTAAAGATATCTTTTTGGGCAAGGGGAAGCGTCCCTACACACGCGCTGTGAATTCACAGAAATGCATTCGCGTAAGCGGTAAACACAACGATCTGGAAGAAGTGGGGCGCGACACTTACCACCACACTTTTTTCGAAATGCTGGGCAACTGGTCTTTTGGCGATTATTACAAAAAGGAAGCCATCGAGTGGGCCTGGGAACTTTTAACCGAGGTCTGGAAGCTGCCGAAGGAAAAACTTTATGCCACGGTGCATCACACCGATGATGAAGCAGAGGCTTTGTGGAAAGAGGTAACCGATATTGCGCCTGGACATGTGTTGCGTTTCGGAGATAAAGACAATTTCTGGGAAATGGGACCGGTCGGCCCCTGTGGCCCCTGTTCGGAAATTCATATCGATCTGGGAGAAGCCTTTTGTGATATGAAAGGCCAGGAACACACCTGCGGAGTAAACGGCGATTGCGGAAGGTACATCGAGCTGTGGAATCTGGTGTTCATTCAGTTCAACCGCGATGAACAGGGAACGCTCCATCCCCTACCGGCCAAACATGTGGACACAGGCGCCGGGTTTGAACGCCTGGTGGCTATTTTACAGGGTAAAAATTCCAATTACGATACCGACGTGTTTATGCCCATTTTGCAGGCTATTGGTCAGCTGGTGGGCCAGGATTACCATCAATCCAGGGAGCAGATGGCCTTTCGCGTGATTGCCGACCACATTCGCATGCTGACCTTTTCCATTGCCGATGGCGGTCTTCCTTCCAATGAAGGGCGTGGGTATGTCATGCGGCGCATTTTACGCCGGGCAGCCCGTTACGGGCGCAATTTGAACATGCACGAACCGTTCATGTACAAGCTGGTGCCTACTGTGGTGCAGATGATGGGCGATGTGTATCCGGAAATTCGTGAACGGCAGGAACACATCATGGCGGTCATTCGCGCCGAAGAAGAGCGTT
This sequence comes from Caldithrix sp., assembly GCF_056497305.1. NCBI lineage: Bacteria > Pseudomonadati > Calditrichota > Calditrichia > Calditrichales > Calditrichaceae > Caldithrix > Caldithrix sp. The sequence continues at coordinate 29,005 of NZ_JBSMDE010000127.1, forward strand.
TTAACATGACCCTAGATCGCGGGCTGGAAATCTTTGAAAAAATAAAAGAAGATTTAAAACGGCGCGGCCAGGCAGAGATTCCTGGACATGAAGTGTTCCGCCTCTACGATACCTTTGGCTTTCCGGTCGATTTAACCCGTATTCTGGCCGAAGAGAACGGATTGACCCTGGATATGGCCGGTTTTGAGGAACAAATGGAGGCCCAGCGCCAGTTAGCCAGAAAAGCTTCTAAATTCGCCATGGCTCAGGACGAACAGGAGTGGGTGGTTTTGAATGAAGGCGCAGACTCGCACTTTGTAGGTTACGATGAACTGGCCATCGAAACACACATCATGCGCTACCGGCCTACGAACGATGCCCTGCAGGTGGTTTTGAAAGAGACGCCGTTTTACGCTGAATCCGGCGGCCAGGTGGGAGACAAAGGGACCATCAAGGGGGAAAATTTTACCTTGCAGGTATTTGATACCAAAAAGGATGGGGAACGCATCGTTCATTTCTGTCGGCCGGTATCGGATTTTAATCCACAGTCAGACAAGGTGTTAGCTGAAGTAACCTCTTCGGAGCGTCGCAACACGCAAAAAAATCATACGGCTACGCATCTGCTGCACGCAGCCTTACGCCAGGTGCTGGGTAGTCATGTGACCCAGGCCGGCTCTCTGGTAGAAGCCGATCGCCTGCGCTTCGACTTTAACCACTACGATCGGCTGACCCCTGAACAGGTCAGCCAGATCGAGCAAATCGTCAATCGTAAAATTCAACAGAACATCCCTCTGCAAATCTCGTACGAAAAATTTAGCGAAGCTAAAAAGAAGGGAGCCATGGCGCTGTTTGGCGAAAAATACGGCGACATTGTGCGCACCATTAAGATCGATGATTTTAGCTTTGAGCTGTGTGGCGGCACCCACGTCAAAGCAACGGGAGAGATCGGGCTGTTTATCATTGTGTACGAAGCGGGGATTGCCGCCGGAGTCCGACGCATCGAGGCGCTAACCGGTGAAAAGGCTGTGGAATATGTTCAAAAATCAAAACACATCCTGCAACAACTGAGTGAAAAGCTCAATGCTACGGATGAAGAATTAACGACTAGAGTCGAACAATTGCTCACTGAAAAACGACAACTGGAAAAAGAACTGCAGAAAGCGCGAGCTGCCAATCTGCAGGCTGGCGTGGATCAACTGCTGGCCACAGCACAGGAGGTGAACGGCGTCCAGGTACTGGTTCATGAATTCCCTGATGTAAATATGGACCAGTTAAAATCTTTAGGCGATAAACTGCGTGAAAAGTCGAAAAAACTGGCTGCTTTGCTCCTAACGGAAAAGGATGAAAAGTTGAATATGGTTTGTGTGGTCAGCGATGATTTAATCCAGACCAGGAAGCTGAATGCTGGAAATATTGTGCGCGAAGTGGCCAAACAGGTTGGCGGAGGCGGTGGCGGACGCACTCATCTGGCTACGGCAGGGGGCAAGCAACTGGCTAATAAGGATAAAGCCATTGCCCTGTTCAAAAAGTTGGTGTCTGAACAGTAATCGCTGGCTGTTCCCATTGCCAGGGGCAAATCCTTTCTGCAGAAACAGGGCGTTGAACCTTCATGTTTTGATGTCTGAGAAAAAAACAGCTGGTTTCTGTACAAAAGCAAGCTCCGATGGGTCTCGTTGCTCAACGAAAAAAGTTTGCGGCGACTTTGCTCCGCAAACTTTTTTTATAAACAGGCAATCTCTTAAAGATCATGCAGAATTGGACGATTTCAGTAGAAAGCAAAAATTGAACCTGTTGCCTGGTCAATAGTAAAAAATTCATTCAAAAATGCGATGCCCAATGTCCTGTTCCCCTGAATTTTCAGTACCCTTTCAGGTGTTTCAATGATGAATTCAGGGCAACGGGCTAAATCCGCGAAATCTTAAAAAAGGAGCTTTCATGTCCAACAGCAGACGCATTCTCGTTACAGGCGGGGCTGGTTACATCGGCAGCCATCTGGTGCACGATTTGGTAGAAGCCGGTCATCAGGTTGTTGTTCTTGACAACCTGTCGCTGGGCCGCAAAGAAAATGTTCCGGCTCAGGCGCGCTTCATCCAGGGAGATGTTGGCAATGAAGAGGATTTAAAGCAGGCGTTGGTCGGGGACGTGGAAGTGGTCTTTCATTTTGCCGCCTGGAAAGCCGCCGGCGAATCGATGCTGAAACCTTCCAAATATGCGCAAAACAATATTTGCGGTTCGCTTAGCCTGATGGATGCCTGCGTCAGGTATGGTGTAAAATATTTTGTATTTTCTTCTTCGGCTGCCGTTTATGGCGATCCTCAATATCTGCCGGTTGATGAAGCCCATCCTACAAAACCCGTTAATTACTATGGTTACACCAAGCTGGCCATAGAAGAAAATTTGCAGTGGTACAGTAAATTGAAGGGCATGAAGTACGCGGCTCTGCGTTACTTTAATGCTACCGGTTATGATATTAAAGGCCGCGTAAGAGGAAGGGAAAAGAATCCGGCCAATCTTTCGCCAGTGGTCATGGAAACACTGGCTGGCGAGCGCGAAAAAATGCAGGTCTTTGGCAATGATTATCCCACAGCCGATGGAACAGGAATTCGCGATTACATCCATGTAAACGATCTGGCTTCGGCGCACATTCTGGCCATGGAGTATTTGTTTCGAAATAATCAGAATCTGGTTGTTAATCTGGGAACCGGTAAAGGGCACAGCGTGCTGCAGGTGATTCAGGCCGCCGAGAAGGTAACGGGCAGAAAAGTGAATTATGAAATCGTCGGTCGGCGCCTGGGCGATCCGCCTGAATTGGTGGCCAGTTGTGATCTGGCCTATGAGCTGTTGGGCTGGAAGGCTCAATATTCTGATCTGGAAACCATTTTTAATTCCATGGTTCCCGTGTATCTGGAAAAGGCAAATCAGTAAAGGCCATTTTCTCGACTGTGCATTTCCGTCTTTTGCAGTTGTAGAGGACGAGCATGAAACAAAATGGGTAATACAAGAGAAACATTTTCATGACCCCAAAAATTGAATTCAAAATAAACAAATATCAATTCGGCGACCGTTCATTTCTTTTAAAGAGAGTGAAAAATTTAGATACGCTGGTGGATCAGGTGACCGATGAACTTTTTGCTGAGGACGAACGTTTGCCTTACTGGGCTGAATTGTGGCCATCGGCCATTGGATTAAGTCGGTTTTTAATGCGTAATCCACAGTTAATCAAAGGGCAGCGTGTTCTGGAGTTGGGCGTGGGGCTGGGCTTAACCTCTCTGGTCTTACAGTCGCTGGAGCCGGCCCATCTGTTATTGACCGATTACGAGCCCCAGGCCCTGGAGTTAGCCGTACAGAATTTTCAACTGAACCGTCTGGCTCGTCCTCAGGTTCAGCTTCTGGACTGGCGTCAGCCCAATCTGGAGCAAATTTTTGATCGCATTGTGGCCTCTGACATTCTGTACGAAGAGCGCTTTTTTAAGCCCTTGCTGTTTTTGTTTAAGAAATATCTGTCCTTTGGTGGCAGGGTCATTATTGCCGAACCGAATCGGGCGGTCGCTAAAAAATTTTTTAAAATGCTAATGAATTTTGGCTATTCGTACGATTTTACCATTATTCCGGTTGTACAGGACGGTAAAACCATTCAGGTTTACAATTATGTGATTGGCAGAAACTGAATGGCAGGCTGGCAGGATTTCTGGAAATCAAGGTAGAAAATGAGCAAAAGAAATGTTCAAAAGAGACGGAACAAACAATTTGTGCTGCTTGAGCAGGAACCGTTACACCCGGTTTCCATTGGTCATCTTTGGAGGAATGAATCGTAAACCATGAGACGTAATTCAATGAGCGAGGAAAAACTAAGGCCGAACTTGTTGGTCATCGATGATGACGAAGCTCACCGCGAAGGGATGGCTTTGCTTTTAGAAGATGAAGATTACAGCGTGGATCAGGCCGACAGCGCAGAGAGCGCCATGGAGTTGATTCGCCGGAAGAGCTACGATTTAATCATTACCGATTACAAGATGAAAAAAATAGACGGCATGGAGTTGCTTAAGCTGATCAACGATTTCGATCCGATGCTGAAAGTGATTATGGTAACCGGATATGGTTCGATTGAACATGCCGTGGAAGCCTTGCGCCTGGGGGCATTTGATTACATGCCCAAACCGATCGATCCGGTAAAACTAAAAGAGGTTGTCCGGCGGGCGCTCAAGGTTCAGGGCTGGAAACAACCGCAGCCCGAAGCCATTCCAACGCATTTTGGCGAGATCGTGGGCCAATCCAGAGCCATTAAACAGGTTGTGCAGAGGATCAGGAAAATTGCCAATATCAACGTTCCAGTGCTTATTTCCGGACAGAGCGGCACGGGTAAGGAATTGGTGGCTCGGGCCATTCATCAGGCCTCACAGCGTCGTGAAGGGCCCTTCATTGCCGTCAACACCGGCGCCATTTCCAAAGATTTGATCATTTCCGAATTGTTCGGACACGAAAAGGGAGCCTTCACCGGGGCCACCGAAGCCCGTAAAGGAAAGTTTGAAGAGGCCCATGGAGGTACGCTGTTCTTGGACGAAATCAGCACTATGAATGAAGCCACGCAGATTGCTCTGTTGCGTGTTCTGGAAACACACCAGATTGAGCGCGTGGGCAGCACCCGCTCCATCGATGTGGATGTGCGGATTGTGGCGGCTTCCAATAAAGATCTGAAAGAACTAATTGAACAGGGCAAATTTCGCGAAGACCTGTATTACCGTTTAAATGTGTACCGCATTGATCTGCCGCCCCTGAGCCAGAGAGCTTCGGATATTCCCCTGCTGGTGGATTATTTTATTCAACAGTTTAATGCCAAGTACGCCATGCAGATCGAAGGCATCAGTAAGGAAGCGCTGGCTATTCTGCAAAATTACGCCTGGCCCGGCAATGTGCGCGAATTGCGCAATGTGGTTTTAAATGCCATGATTCAGGCCAGAGACCAAATTCAGGTCAGGGATCTACCGCCTTTTGTATTGACCCCCGGTCCGGAAGAGATCCATTTACGCGCGGGCATGTCCTTACCGGAAATCGAGCGGCTGTCCATTGTAAAGACATTAAAAATGGTCGGCGGAAACAAACTGAAAGCCGCTGAACTTTTAGGCATCAGCCGCAAGTCGCTGTACAACAAAATTGAAGATTACCACATTAAAGACGAAGAATACCAATCCAGTTAAAAGGCGCAAATGACCAATCAACAAATTAAGGCACTCTGTTCTTCTCCAAGGGAACTCATCTCGCATATTCAAAAACGCTTAACGGTCCACAAACCGCGAAAATTTCTGTTTACCCAAAAAGTGCAGGGCTATCCGGCCGCCGTTCTCTTTCCATTATTTTTTAAAGATCAAGAACCCTATTTGCTCTTTACAAGGAGAACCGACAAAGTGGAACACCACAAAAATCAAATCTCTTTACCCGGCGGTCGTAAAGATGAAGCAGACGTGGACCTTTTACAGACTGCTCTGCGTGAGACCGAGGAAGAGATTGGCGTAGAGGCGGGAAAAGTGCAGATTCTGGGGCAAACCGATCTCTTTTTAACCAATACGCTCTATCTGGTCACGCCATTTGTGGGGACCATTCCCTTTCCCTGTGAATTTAAAATTAATGAAGCGGAAATAGACTACTTGATCGAAGTGCCCCTTTTGCATCTGTTGGATGAGGCAAATTTTGAAATGCGCAAGGTGCAAAGAGATGGGGTAACCTGGATATTGCACTACTACACTTTTAAGGAAGAGGTGATCTGGGGAGTCACCGGCTTTTTGCTTAGCAACTTTTTTAGTATTGTGTTTGATCTGGAACGGAATATCTGTTGTATGCGGTAATTTGTAGGTGGGCGAGGGGGAAATTCAGCTTGACAGCGTAGAAGATTACTCATTCCGCTAAAGCGGAATCAGAATCACATTAAGCACCATTTAACGATTCAACCATTCAACTAATTAACTATTACACACATACACTTTTCCTCGCCAGGGGAGGTCTCGAGCTGAAGCTCGAGTTACGTTGCTCTTTCGAATGGTCTGCCAATGTAAGGGATTTTCAGAATGACATGCCGGCACGGTTCCTCACCGCCTGGGCATAAGTTGCCCCTTCGCAAATTAATTCGTAATTCGTAATTTTTAATTTAAAAATGCTTCTCTGTGCCCTCTATGGTTGTTTAAAGCCCTGCGGTAGTGTTTTTGCTTGCGACTCTGCTGCCTTAGAAACCGCAACTGACATTTCCCTTTCACCAATGTCGCCATTGAATTTTTTTACTGACCATTTGTGGCAAAGAACAGCCCGCGGCGCTTGCATTTATTTTAATAAAAGTCTAAGTTTGTACTTATTTTGGAGACAAAAACAGGAGAAAATAGAATGAGTAAATATGATCTGGCCATCATTGGCTCCGGCCCTGGTGGCTATGTGGCTGCCATCCGCGCCGCGCAGTTAAATCTGAAAACTGTTTTAATTGAAAAGGACAAATTGGGAGGCGTGTGCCTCAATTGGGGTTGCATCCCCACCAAAGCGCTATTAAAGAGCGCTGAGCTCTTTGAACAGATGCAACAGGCTAAAAATTTCGGCATCCGTGTTGATGGGCTGCAAACCGATTTTCCGGCCATCATTAAACGTAGTCGCCAGGTGGCGGATATGAATTCCAAAGGCGTTGAATTTCTAATGAAAAAAAACAAGATCGACGTGGTTTATGGTACGGCCAGTTTTAAAAGTCCTAATCGGCTGCAGATCACCGATGCCCGGGGCAAAAATACTGAGATTGAAGCTAAACACATCATCGTGGCTACGGGCGGTCGACCGCGAACCATACCTGGCGTAGAAATCGATGGCCAGAAAATCATCAACAGCAAGCAGGCCATGACTCTGAAAGAACAACCGCAATCGTTGATCATTATTGGGGCTGGGGCAATTGGCGTGGAGTTTGCCTATTTTTACCACACCATCGGAACCCGCGTTACCATGGTAGAAATGCTCGACCATCTACTGCCCCTGGAAGATGAAGAAATTTCGACCATTCTGGAGCGCAGCTTCAAAAAGAGCAAAATAGCGTTTCACACCTCTACCATGGTAACAAAAATAGAGCCAACAGATAAAGGGGTACGCGTCCATATTAAAAAAGGCGATGAAGAACAGGCTCTGGAAGCGGAGAAAGCGTTAATGGCTATTGGCATTCAGGGTAATGTCGAAGGGCTCAATCTGGAGACTGTGGGCGTTGAGCTGGAAAAGGGCTTCATAAAGGTGGATCAGTGGTACCAGACCAATGTGCCGGGCATTTACGCCATAGGCGATATTATCGGCGCGCCCCTGCTGGCCCATGTGGCTTCGCATGAGGGCATCGTTTGTGTAGAAAAATTGGCCGGTCTTAATCCTCATGCCATCGATTATCAGAGTGTCCCGGCCTGCACCTATTGCAAGCCTCAGGTTGCCAGCATTGGATTGACTGAAAAACAGGCGGTGGAGCAGGGCTTCGAAATAAAAGTCGGTAAATTTCCTTACACGGCATCAGGAAAGGCGCGGGCCATTGGCGAACGAGACGGCCTGGTGAAATTGATTTTTGATACGCGCTACGGAGAGTTGTTAGGCGCCCATATCATCGGCGCAGAGGCCACGGAATTGATTGCCGAATTGGGCATTGCCAAAACCCTGGAAACCACAGCCAATGAATTGTTTAATACCATTCATGCCCATCCTACCCTTTCAGAGATGATTATGGAGGCGGCGGCGGATGCTCAGGAACGGGCCATTCATATTTAAGGCTTTTTTATCTAAGGCAGCGTAGCCGCAACCAAAAACATTTCTGCGGGGATTAAAGCAACCACAGAGAGCGCCGAGAAGTCAAAGAGGGCTCAAAAAAGCAATTTTAATTAAAAATTACGAATTACGAATTATTTTGCGAAGGGGCAAGTTGTGCCCTGAAAGGCGAAGGGCCGTACCGAGTGTCATTCCTCCCCGCTTCAGCAGGGGAGGAATCCCTTTCACTGGCAAACAATTCCTAAGCAGACGTAACTCGAGCTTCAGCTCGAGACGTTGTAAGGGCGAAGCATTTTTGGCAAAGTCTTTTTCAAGGGCGATTTTAACTTATACACAAAGAGGTTGCGCTGATTGGAACAACCTTCAGGAAAATGCTTCGCCCTTACGCCTGAAAAAGATTTCTCCGCTCTGCCCGTCGCTTTCGCTCCGTGAAATGACAGTTAGTGCGCTTAAAAAGCAAGCGTTAAGCCTGAGCCTACCGCCAGCATAGATTTCCCTCTCGCCTTATTTTTGAGATGGGGGTTAGGGGATGAGGGGAATTAATTTTTAATTTAAACCTTCTTTGCGCACTTTGTGACTTCTCTGGGCCCTCTGTGGTTGATTAAATCCCTCCGTAAATGTTTTTGGTTGCGGCTGCGCTGCCTTAGGATCTTCATCAAAAAAATTGAAGTTTAAGCTTAACTGTTCCAATGTTTACCCTGCCAGGTGTTGCGCTTTTCCATTTCGGCCTCCAGCATTTGTGTAAGCTGGGTGTTACGCACACCCCAATGGGGAGCGATTAGAGTGTGGGGCGGAGCCTCTCCAAACAGGCGTTGAATAATGATGCGCGGATTCAGTCTTTCCAGAAAGCGGATGATTAAGTCGATGTACGCTTCCGCTCCCATCAACGGAAACGGATTTTTGCGGTACATCTTTTCCAGGGCAGTGTCCCTTACCACATGCAACTGATGAATCTTTAAAAAGTCAAACGGTTTGTCTGAAAGCCAGTTAGCCGTTTGGAGCCAGAGTGTCTCATCCTCCCAGGGAAACCCAAAAATCATGTGTGTGCATATTTTGATCCCCCGGTCTTTAGTCAATTCTAAAGCGTCCAGATAACACTGAACGTCGTGACCGCGGTTGATCTTTTTTAAGGTTTCATCAGAAATGGATTCCAGCCCATATTCAATGGTGATGTCATATTCTCTGGCCAGGCTCTCCAGGTAAGCGATTTTAGCTTCATCCACGCAATCCGGACGCGTGCCAATGGTTAAACCAATGACTTCCGGATGGCTTAAGGCCTCTTCGTAATAACGACGCAGCGTTTCGAGCGGAGCGTAGGTGTTGCTGTAAGGCTGGAAGTAAACGATAAATTTCTGCACATTTTTGTAGCGCCGCTTCAAGAAGGCGATGCCTTCTTCAATTTGTTGCCGAATGGATTTGGAAGCCGAATTGTAACCGGGATTGAAACTTTCGTTGTTGCAATAAATGCATCCGCCTCTGGCTACCGTGCCATCGCGATTGGGACAGGTAAAGCCTGCATCAACCGTTACTTTTTGTACGCGCTGACCGTACAATCTACGCTGAAAATCGACAAATCGATTGTAGCGATAGGTTGTGCCCCAGGGAAAGACGTTTTTGGTATTGTTGTTTATCTTGATGTTCATGAAACTCGCAAATGCTATGGGTTAATTTAGTAATCAGCCGGTTCTTTGGCGTATTTTTTGAAAATATCCAGAAACACGATATTACTCCGGCAAAAATCACACTCGTAATGTTTGCTGTTCGGTAAATAACGCATCCATTGATGGCGTTTAATACGTGTCAGAGAATTCCGCTTACATTTTGGACAACGCCGCTTAAAGGTAAGATAGTAGCGCATTACCCCATCCTTTTAGATTAAACCGTTCAGTCTTTATTTAATTACCGCTGGCAAATCGTTCATTAAACCATAAAGCCAGGCCGATTAAGCTGCCTCCGATTGCTAAACGCACCCAGTTGGCTGCTTCTCCAAATATCAAAACAGCAATTAGGATGGCCAGGGGTATTTTTAAATTGTTAAAAACAGCCAGAGTTCCGGCGTTAACTTTTAATGTTCCGACGTTCCAAAGAAAAAACCCCAATCCGGAGGCTATTATTCCCAGATATATTAACGTCAGAATTTGAAATTTTGTTAGCAAAAGATGGGCCCAGTCTGTACTCCAGGCGCTGGACAGACCAGTGATCAACACGGCGCCCAGATAGAGGGCAGCAAAGATGCCAGCTTCCTGAGAAAGATGCTGGCTTTTTGAACGCATTTTTTTGTAAAGAATTTGCCCCAGGGCAAAACAAAGATTGGAGAGCTGCACCAGCACAAAACCTGCAAAAAAGTGATTCTGACCCAGGTCCCGCCAGAAAATGACCCCGGTTCCTATTACAGAGAGTAAGGCCGCCAGAAAATGGACCATCTGAAATCGCTTTTGAAAAAGATCGGCTAACAAAGTGACGTAAATGGGTGTAAAAATAGTAAACAAAGCCACCTGATAGGCCATCAACCACTGATAGGAGTAGATGTAAAAAATGTACATCAATCCGAATTGGACAGCGCCAATCAGGATTAATGGCATGTGCTGTTTCATGCGTCGCCAGTGGTAGAAGGGCAAAAAGACGAAGAAAGAGAGCAGTAAACGGACGAAAGCCACAAAAATCGGGTCGAGCGAGGTTAACTGCCCTTTAATTAAACCGAACGAAAAAGCCCAGAGTAATGAAACCAAAAACAAATAGATCATAGCTCACCCACGATTAAAAGGGCAGAATTTAAAACTTTTAGGCTTACAATCAAAAAAATTGATTCGCGCTCTACTTTTGCTTACTTTCGCAGCCTTTAATAGAGTTCCGCAAAATTACGACTTGTCTGTCAAGGTAAGGAGACAACAACATTGGGACGACGAAGAATCTTGGTTTTTAGAATAAAAGGGGATTGTCCTTTATGAAACGATTGGTATTTTTACTGTTTACGGTGATTTCAGTCCTGTTTAGTCAGGAGAATGATTCTATTGTTTTTGCACTGCAATTCCCGATTGTGGTCACCGCTTCCAGAACGCCTTCCAGGCTGATGCTTGCGGCCCGTACGGTTTCTGTTCTGGATTCGGGTGCCCTTGCCCAAATGCCGGTGCATTCTGTGCAGGAAGCCCTGGCTTACATCGGTGGAGTCGATTTGCAACAACGCGGCAGCCAGGGCGTTCAGGCCGATGTCAATCTACGTGGCGCGGGTTACGAACAGGCCCTCATCTTGATTGACGGCGTAAAGGTCAACGACCCGCAGACCGGTCATCACAACCTGAATCTTGCCATCTCTTTGCAGGATGTGGAGCGCATTGAAGTCTTAAAGGGTGCTGCTTCACGCCTGTACGGACCGGGCGCCATGGGCGGGGTGATTAATGTCGTTACCAAAAAACCGGCAAAGAAGCGGCTTGAATTTTCGCTGTTTGGGGGCGACTTCCGCTACAATGAATTGAACATGAATTACAACTTTCAGGCCTTAAAAGCCATACACAAGTTGAGCCTGAGCCGTTCCAACAGCGCCGGTTATCGGCCCAACACCAGCTTTACCATCAGCACATTGACCTACCAAAACCGTGTTGAGATGGCGCAAAATGACTTTTTGGTTACCGCTGCGTACCAGGCTAAAGATTTTGGGGCTAGCCGTTTTTACCACCCGGCGTATCCTAACCAGCAGGAAAAAACCAGGACCCTTTTTTTGAGCGCGGCAGGTCAGTTTAACTGGCCCGCGGGATGTTCAACACTTTCCCCAAAAATCTACTGGCGGCGCCATACAGATGACTTCTGGCTGGATTACAAACAGCCTGACTGGTACCATAACAACCATGTAACCGATGTTCTGGGCGCTGAGCTGCTCGATCGGTTTACCAGTCGTCTGGGCCACACGGCGTTGCAGGCCGAATTGCAGTGGAATGCAATTCGCAGCAACAATTTGAACAATCACCAGCGAAATATGGCCGGCTTTTCTGCAGAGCATCAGTTTACTCTCCGGCGCTGGCTCATCGTTTTCGGAAGTTCTTTTTACTACTTTAACCGCTGGGGATGGCAGATCAATCCCAGCCTGGATGTTAGCTTTCAATTTAATCCCCGTTTTACGTTTTACATTTCAGCGTCAACAGGTTTTAGACCGCCAACGTTTACCGAATTGTATTATTCCAGTCCGGCCAACCGGGGCAATCCGCAACTCAAACCCGAGCGTAGCCGGGACGCGGAAATTGGCGCCCGTTTTCGTACCCAGCGAACTTTTAGCACCCTGTCGCTCTTTCGCCGTTCTGGTTCCAATTGGATCGATTGGTTGTTTGAAGAAGACGGTGCGTACTGGCAGGCTGAAAATGTTTTAGAAGTAACAACCAGAGGCCTGGAAATCTCATCGCAAATGGCCACAGGTAGTCGATGGCTCAAACAGATTCGCTTTGATTTTTGCTACCTGAATTCTGACAAAGCTCGTCAGGCCCGTGTGTCGAAATATGCGTTCAATTATCTACGTCAGCAGTTCATTGTTAGCCTGGATCAGTACATTTTAAAACCTATGTTTACCCTGTCATGGAAAGTGCGCTATGAAAATCGCGTTAATTATTCGGATTATCTTTTAGCCGATGTGCAATTTAGCTGGCAATTCAATAAACTAAAATGTATTGGCCAGATTACCAATCTACTGGATCAAACGTATCAGGATTTTGTTTCAATTCCCCAGCCGGGCAGGTGGTTTAAACTGGGCCTGCAATTCAAGGTCTTTTAACTGTTTTCAGAGAGCGACCGAACTTTCGGTAAGACAAATTGGTCAGAATGTTTTTGCAATCAATTAGAAAGTAGAGAGATATCGCGGGTAGCCAGGGTTTGGACTTCGGATGGGGTAAATGATGATGCGGTTAATTTCTTTTAAAGGCTGGAATTTAGAATATTTCCTTCAAAACATCTAATGCTTTAGCGTGCGAAAATTTTTATGCTGAAGATCCTAACCCCCCAGCCCCCTTCCCTTTTTTAAAGGGAACAGGGCCGGGGGGATGGGTTTTAAAACAAAAGCTCGCCATAAATGCTTCGCCCGTACAAAGTCGCGGATTGAAGCACGAGTTACATTGCTCTTTCGAATGGTCTGCCAATGTATGGGATTCTCAGAATGACATGCCGGCACGGTTCCTCACCGCCTGGGCATAAGTTGCCCCTTCGCAAATTAATTAGTAATTTTTAATTTAAAAATGCTTCTCTGTGCGCTCTGTGGTTACATAAATTCCTGTGAAAATGTCTTTTGGTTGCGGCTCTGCTGCCCAGGAGTTGCCTATTTTTAATCTTTCTTGATTTTTAAGGATTGAAGCACTTGTTGGTTCGATGAAAAAGCCATCGGCTCATGTGTAAAGGCGCCCGACCAGATGGATGGTTGTATTTACCAGTTCGGCAATGCGCTGTTCAAGGTCTGCATTTTGAAGGCTTTCTCCGGCGATGTCGCTTTCCAGGGCGTAAACGTACCTGGGAATGATCAGACAACGGGCATTCAACATTAAATCATTTAAAAAATTCATGGGCGCCATGTAGCTACCTTTTCCCCCGCCAACGGCCATCAGGCCGACCAGTTTGTTTTCCCAGGCCGAACCGGTCAGATCAAAAAGATTTTTTAAAGCAGCATTGACATCATAGTTGTAGATAGGCACGGCCACAATTAGCGCCTTTGCCTGCTCAATGTTCTGGCGTATCTGCTTTACCTGAGGATGGGCAAAAGAAGCGCCAGCATCACATAGGGGCAACTGGTAGTCGCGTAAATCAATGAGCTTAACCCTTTGCTTTTGAGCGAGAAAAAGCTCATGGGCGGCCCTGGCTAAGACATAACTGCGGCTCTTCTTGTTCAGGCTGGCGCTAATGATCAGAATATCCATTCAAGCTTTCCTGATTGACTTCAATGACAGTTTTCGCTCCTTACTTTCCTAAACCAAAAATCCGTTTAAAAACATAGCCGGCCATGCGTGGATTCTCTTTAAGGCGACGCGTGGAATAACCGTACCAGTCCTTACCAAATGGAACGTACACGCGCAGGCGATGGCCCGCCTTAACCAGAATATCGCGTAAATCTTCCTGGACGCCTAAAAGCATTTGAAACTCATAATCTTCTTTTTTCAGTTTGAGGCGATCTATCACAGTAAGGGCATGGTAGATTAACTTTTCATCATGGGTGGCAATGCCCGTGTAACAGCCATTGGAAAGTAGTTTATCCAGATTGTATTTGTAACTCTCATTAATAATCGCCATGTCTTTAAAGGCAATTTCTCGGGGTTCAACATAAATCCCCTTACACAGTCTCAAATTGGCTTTGTGTTCAATCAAATGATTAATATCATCGATGGTTCTTCTCAAATAGGCCTGAATCACAGTGCCAACATGCTGGCTGCCAAATTCTTCCTTGAGCTTCAAATACATTTCTATGGTGGCCGAAGTTGTGGTATGATCTTCCATATCAATGCGGACAAAATTGCCCAACTTTTGTGCTTCCTGCACTACGCGCCGAATGTTCTGATAACAAAAATCTTCGCTGATGAGCAGGCCCATGTGCGTGGGCTTTAACGAAACATTGGAATCCAATTGCTTTTTCTGGATGGTCTGCAACATCTCAATATAGGAATCGGCTGCCTGCAGACAGGTTTTTTCATCTGTACTAAATTCGCCTAACAGGTCCATGGTGGCCATGATTCCCTGAGCATTTAACTGCTTAACTTTTCTTACGCCATCTTCCAAAGTGGAACCAGCAATGTAAATTCTGGAAAAGAATTTTACGATTGGCCTGGGGACCAAAGGTAAACTCCAGACGATCATTTGATCTAACCATTTCATAAGCACCTCACCAGGTTTTTAACTTAATCCGTTCTTAATTCATTCCTCTTTTTGCATAAGGCTGAATTTTCGATCAAAATCATGATTTAATAAAACTACAGCATGATTAAAATGAGAACTGCAAACCGAACTCAACATTTTATTCAACGTCATGTTCTTTTTTGGAAGAAAATGCGTTAATCTCAAAGACCTTTGGCTGCTTCCCGCCGTAATGGCCCTAAATTGTCATTTTATCTGATGACAATAAAAGGCCTGCTGCCAGCCTTCCTTTCATTTTAAACCGGGTGCTAAAAGTAAAAAAAACCGGACACACCCCTTTTTAGGCCTAAGCTGTTGCACGATTGTTTCTTTCTCTTCCAGAAGAAAAAACCATGCTCTGCTAATTTAATGGGTTAAAATAATAGATTCAACCAAATCGGTACCTTTTTCACAAAATAAGTGAAAAGCAGACCTTTTTAGAATACTTTCCTCAAAAGATCTAGTCCCGCCACAGCGGGATGCGAAAATTTGTGTGCTGAAGATCCTAAGGCAGTAGAGCCGCAACCAAAAGTGCAAGAAACTGTTTTAATCACAATTATCTTTCACGCAGATTTCGCAGATATTCGCAAAAATAATTTAAACCAACTCTTCAACACGTCCTCCCTAAAACAGCATTAAAATTTTCTCACGCTAAAGCGTTAGATCTTTTGAAGGAAGTATTCTAATCCCCCCGCCTGCTTCCCTTCTTTTAATAAAGGGAAGGGGGGAGCAAATTGTGCAGCTTTGCTGATTTCTACTCTGATATGTTAAGATATTTTGCGATTTTCTATTTGCAATCTTTGTGCACTTTGTGAATGCTTTGCCCTTACCAAAGTCTCGAGCTGAAGCTCGAGTTACGTTGCGCCTGCAAATTGCCTGCCAGGGATAAGGATTTCTTAAATTAGCCCTCACCCTCTGGCGAAAATCGGGAGAGGGGGAAATTCAACTTGACGGCGTAGAAAATTTCTCATCGCGATGAATTAGGATTAAAAATAGCATGTAGGCGCGATTTGTAGAACTCTACAGGCATAAACTAATAATGTTGCAGAATCCCCCGGAATTGGCTTACCTGCCAGGCAAAAAAACCGAACAAATATTATTTTGTAATTAAATTGGCATTTTTTTTATATTTAAGCATTCATTTTAAACCTTGTTGATCGGGAGGACCGTTATGCAACAACAAAGAGGCGAATGGAGTTCCAAACTTGGTTTTATTTTAGCTGCTTCGGGTTCGGCCATTGGATTGGGCAATATCTGGCGCTATCCCTACATTGTTGGTAAAAATGGCGGCGCTGCTTTTGTGCTTATTTACCTCTTCATTGTTGTGGTAATTGGTCTTCCCTACATGTTGGGTGAACTGGCTCTTGGACGCTCGGCTCAAAAAAACCCGGTGGGCGCCATCGATGCTATCAAACCCCAATCTCTCTGGAAAGGGGTTGGCTATTTAGGAGTGCTGACCGGACTGGGCATTCTTTCTTTTTACGGGGTGATTGCCGGATGGACAGTAGGCTATATTTTTAAAATGTTAGCCGGAAATCCAGGGGACTTCCTCTCTTTTATTTCTGATCCTCTTCAGGTTACTCTGCTTTTTGCTTTTTTTATTTTAATCACAGCGGCCATTGTCCATGGGGGCGTTTCTGGCGGCATTGAGCGCTGGTCAAAGATTTTGATGCCCATTTTGTTTATTTTAATGTTAATCTTAATCGTCTATGCCGTGTCATTACCCGGTTCCGGCGCCGGGCTAAAGTTCTATTTAATGCCCGATTTTACCAAGATTGATGGATCGGTTATTCTGGCTGCCCTGGGCCAGGCCTTCTTTTCTTTAAGTTTAGGAATGGGTTTGATGATTACCTATGGGAGTTACGTTTCCAAAAGTGAAGATTTGTTCACCTCTGCCGGCTACATCGTCTTTTTTGATTCGTTAATCGCCTTTATGGCGGGTCTGATTATTTTTCCGGCCTTGTTTGCCAATGGGCAGGACCCGGAAGTCGGAGCGAAGCTGGTTTTTGTTGTTTTACCCGAATTGTTCATGAATATGCCTGCCGGTAGGCTAATTGGAGGGGCATTCTTTATTTTACTCTCTGTGGCAGCCCTTACTTCCACCATTTCATTATTAGAAGTGCCCGTTGCTTTTATGGTTGACGAGAAAAGAGCCCACCGCAAACAGATTGTTTGGATTGTAGCCGGCATTGCCTTTTTACTCGGTCTGCCTTCTGCCCTTTCTCAGGGGGCCAACGATTTCTTTAGCCATTTTGGGATCATTCCACAACGTCTGGCAGACCCTGACTTTCTCAGCCAGATGAGTTTTGTGTTTGGCGATTTCTCACTGGCTTTTGGTGCGCTTTTGCTTTCTATTTTTATTGGCTGGGTTTGGGGGGCCAGAATTGCCGGACAGGAATTGGTACTCGGCTCCCAAAACTTTAAAAAATTTTTCAACCTATGGGTTTTCATGATGCGTTACATCATCCCCCTGTCAATCTTCATTATTTTACTGAATCTCTTTGGAATTTTTAATTGATTTTGTAACACGATCGTATTATCTTCTATTAGTTTATTTTAGGAGCGTGGGGAAATCATGGCCTCTGTACGCTCAAAAAATATTTATGAGCAACATCCTGATTACAAAAAACCGCCTCTAATCCCTTTGCCCACAGGCGAAGAATTGATCTCGCTGGAAAGTGTAAATCTTAAACAAAACGCTCTGGCTCAGGTTGTTGTACGTTCGATATTAAAGCTCACCGGATTCCTGTCATTTTATCAAAAACTTAAACGCAATCTGGAAGATTACCTGCAACATACAGATATGCGTAGCCGCGCTCTGTTTTTCCCTGTTGTGTCTGCCACCCTGGCTTTACAAAATGATCCGCAAAAGAACGATCTCATTCAACGCAGCATCGCTTTGATCAAAGCCTGCCGCTCATTTTACATCGATATTAAACAGGGCCGTCTAAAACAGGATTACTGGCACGACCAGCCCCTGGAAATGGGGCAATATGCCAACTTTTTTTCCACTAACGTGGTCATTGAGGCCAAACGCGTAGAACTTTTTAAAAGTACGCAGGAAAATCAAATTCTGGTTTTGTGTCGAAATCACTTTTACCTGGTTGAGGTGGAAGACTGGCAGGCGCCCGATTTCGATGCGCGTTTGGCCAGCACCTTGCAATATGTTTTAGATCAGAGCAAAATAAAAGGAGCCCCTGTTGGCTTGTTAAGCGCTCCCTCGGCTCCACTACAACGCAAAATTTTCAAAATTTTAAGACGTTCTCCTCAAAACGCCGCCAATCTGGACCAGCTGAAACACACCTTTGTTACTCTTTGCCTGGAGCCGGATGCGGCGCCTTCATCACTGCAACAGGGATTTTTATGGGCTCATAGCCAATTTGCCAATCGCTGGTGGTTTAGCAGCCTGCAACTTGTTATTTACAGCAATGGGCTGGCCTGCGCTATTGGCAATTTCAGCGCTTATTTAGACGGCAATGTAATGATGCGCGGCAGCGCAGAAATTCAGAGGAGAGCAGCCCGGATTGGGCTGAACATGAAACAGCAAACCAAAGAGCGCAGGTTACCGTGCAGGAAGTTAGAATGGACCATTCCCCCCAAACTTTTTACCATGGGCAAGAATGATCTGGAACGAATTAAAGATAGGGATCAGCCGGCTACCTTTGTCATCGAAGAATTAGGCCGCCAATTTTTTAAAGCACACCGAATGAGCGCCGTGCCTGTTTTTGTGCTTGCTCTGCAAATGACCATGAAACAGCTTTTGGACAAATATCCGGCCATCCATCAATTTGTCTCTCTAGCCCACTACCGTTACATGGATCTGACTACGGCCGTTGTTTCCACAGAACCTGTTAAGCGGTTTGTTGATCAGTTTTTAAGCTCTACTTCATTTGACCAGAACCTGGCGCAGCTATTTTTACAGGCCCTGCAATCGCAAAAAGAGGTCGTTAAAAAAGCGCGTGAAAAATTAGCTTTGTCAGATATTCTCACACTCTTTTTTTTAAACAGCACGCGAATCAAAAGAATGTGGGCCCAGACCTTAATCTTCCCCATGTTGCGTCTTTTGAGAAAATTTCATCTTATTACAATGGAAAATCGCCAGGTGCTCATCTCCCATCCCGCCATTTATCTCGAGGTACCGCTGGTAGGGCGGCCAGGCGTTCGTTTACCCTATGTGAGCTATTTGGGCTTACATTATCAAATCTGGCCAGAGCACATTGTAATCACTTACATGCCGGCTCTGCGCTGGAAAATCCCAAATGAAACAATTACTCGTCATTTAAAGGAAAACCTGTTTAAATTAAAGCAGTTTATTGAGCAAAGCCATCCTGCTACATCAAACGTTTAAAAAAATGTTTTTTCTCCTAAAAATCTAAGGCAGCAAAGCCGCAACCAAAATCAACCACAGAGAGCACAAAGATTTCGAAAAAAAATGAAATTTATTGACATGAAAGGCGAAAACTCAGAAAAGCGGCACAATTTGCTCCCCCTTCCCTTTATTAAAAGAAGGGAAGGGGGCCGGGGGGTTAGGATCTCCAGCACAAAAATTTTAGCACGCTAATGCATTATATCTTTTAAGGTTAAGTATTCTAATCTTAAGAAAACGAAATATTCAACACACTCACTGTATTTCCCATCCGACAATGCACTAGGGGATAGCTACCGAAGCTTAATCCAGGGGAGGGTACTGTAAAAAGTGGTTCTAATAAATGTTGCGTTTGGGTGGATTTCCGCTCATTTTTTCCAGATCCTGAATGCGCGTTTCGAAAATCTGCAGCAATTTGTGCAGCAAACGTACATCGCGGTGTTCGGCCATGGAGCGACCGATTAAACGTCGGAAACGCGTTACAAAGTTATCTACCCCGTCGCGTGGAACAAACTTTACCAGCTCAATTGCCCGGGACAGGTGTTCGTAAAATTTTTCCAGTTCGTATTGCGACGCCAGATCGTATTCGTATTGCAACTCTGTTTTTTGAATGTGCTGGAAAAAGGTGTAAGAATAGATCATTACGGCCTGGGAGAGATTTAAAGCCGGGTTTTGCGTGGCCGTTGGAATGGTAGAGTGCAGTTGGCACTTTAAAATTTCTTCGTTGGTTAATCCGGAACTCTCCCGGCCAAAGACAATGGCTACAGGATGTTGCAGGGCAGCCGTTAGCAGCCGATCAGCGATTTGTTCTGGAGAAAAAAAGGGAAACTTAAAATGGCGCTTACGCATGGTAGTGGCTACGGTCAGTCGCATATCTTTGATGGCCGATTCAAAATCGGAAAAGATGTTTGCCTGGCGAACGATGTCCAGCGATCGGTGGGCCATCATTTTTACTTCGTCGTTGTTCAGATTGCAGGGATTGATTAAAATCAACTTTTCAAAACCCATCGTTTTCAGAGCGCGGGCTACGGAGCCAATATTCCCCGGCGATTCAGGCTCCACCAGAACAAAGTGTAGATTTTGACGAATGACCTTAAATTTTTCATTGAGCGGCATCCGTTGTGTCATCGATTACTCCAGATCAAAATCAATTTTTTGTGTTACCTTTATTTCTTTTGGTGAAACTTCGGCCCGGTAGGGCAAAATTTCTACCCCCTGTTTGTACACCTCCCGTAACAAACGACCATATTGAGGGTCGATGTGATCGGCCGGCTTAAACACAGTGCCATCGCTACGCTGGATGAGGAAGAGCATGACTGCCCGGTGGCCCTGGTTGACCATTTCGGCCAATTCCTTTAAATGTTTTTGACCGCGCGTGGTCACAGCATCCGGAAAGTAGTAGTAGCCATCCTCTTCTACCAGGGTGACATTTTTGATCTCTACAAAACACTGCTTGCTGTTTTTGGACAACCACAGATCAACGCGACTATTCTGGCCATATTTCACTTCGGTTCGCCAAGCGCTGTACCCCTGTAATTCCTCAATCACGCCTGTTTGCACACCTTCCACAGCGATCTTGTTGGCCAGAATGGTGTTAATGCCAATCCAGCATGTGCCATTGTGGATCATTTCCCAGGTGTATTTATATTTGCGTTTGGGATTGTCCGACTGACTGAGGCGCACTTCCCAGCCTGGTTGATCGCACGATTTCATACTGCCCGAATTGGGACAATGCGCGGTAATTGCACGCCCATCTTCCAATTCGATATCAGCCAGAAAACGCTTGTAGCGCCGGATCAATTTCCCTGCTATTAAGGATTGTTCAAATTTCATTGTCCCTTCTCTTTTTTAGCTTGCTGCACAACGAACTTCATGTTCATACCGGCCCGCTTTACCGGAACAAACCACTTTGATCAAACAAGAGGAGTGATTTCCAGTAACTAACGCCGGCGATGGCCAAATTTACTGGCCCTATTGAACTTAATTAAAGAAGGGAATTTAAGAATTTCCAGGTCATTAGCAAATAGAAGCTGAGAACAAAAAGGGGGTGTTTTTGGGGAGCGCTTTTTACAACAACCCGTTAGAAATTCTTTTTAATCCAGGCTGCAATGTCTTCAATCACCTGTCTGGCGACGTGCCCCGGTACCTCGTATTCCTGGGGGGTGGCCATACCCTTGCCTGGCATGAAGAGATGGTTCAAATTGTAATAATATTTGAAGGTGGCGCCGGGATTATGTTTCAGATGTTCTTTCCACAAATCGAAATCCCGTTTGGTCACCTGGTAATCCCGTCCCCCCTGCAAAACCAGAATCGGTTTGCGCAGACGTTCGGCCAGTTTTAAGGGGTCGTATTGATTCAGATCCAACCAATAGGCCGGCGGCGCGCCGAGAATGAGTTGAGTTGGCTCCGCCTGTTTCAAAAAGCTCTGGTTTTTTGTCAGGGCAATCAGTGAATCAATCTTTTGCAGTTGGAGCTGTTCCGGAGACGTAATTTGTCCGTCGAGATTAAAGATGTAGCGGTATTGTTCCTGCAATAAATCGGTGAGCGGTCGGGCGGAACCGGCCATGATGATAAACCCGGACAGTCTGGGGTAATATCGGGCAATGCGGGGAATGGCATAGCCGCCCAAACTGTGACCAAGCACAATGATTTGCTCGGGATCAATTTCGGCAATATCCCGCAAGAAAGAAACGCCGGAGAGAGCGTCTTCCACTGTTTCTTCGATTAGGGTAAACTGGCCTTTAAGAGAATCGACAATATCAGGATACTTATGCGTACGTTTTTCGTAGCGCAGTACAGCAATCCCCTTAGAGGCCAGTCCCCAGGCTAAATCGCGAAAGGGCTTGTTTGGGCCAATGGTTTCGTCGCGGTCATTGGGACCGGAACCATGAACTAAAACAACGGCCGGGAAAGGTCCTGGACCGTTGGGTAAACTTAAACTGGCTGGCAATCGCCAGGTCGTTGGAATGACTAAAGTATCGATTTCTGTGAAGGCCTCTGCATCCACGTAATCCGGAGGTTGCCAGCCCTGTGCCTGCTGGTGAGGTACAAAAAACAAACCTGCTATCCTGTTCTGCTGATCAAAAACAATTTTAGCGTCCAGCTTACCTTTTTCAAAGTTGCAGGTGATGTAAACCACGCGGTAGGTTTGAATGGTTTCTGTGCGCAGACCAGCACGCGACTTAAATGGGCCCATTTGTTGCTGTAGCGACTGCCAGGTGCTTCTAAGTTTTTCTGCTGGTAGCGCTTTACTCATGGTGGCATCGAAATAACTGACTGCACTGTCAAATTGCGCCTGGGCCAGGAAATCGACAAATTGTTGGGCCAGGGCCACAGGTTTTTGCCATTCAACGCTCGGTTCGACTTTTTGAGCGTCTACGTTTGCGCCGACCATCAACCAGGCAATTAAAAACAAAATAAGTTTGTTCATCATTCCTCCTTTCAGAATAAAGATGTAAAATTCTTCCACAAAAAACAATATCTACTTTAAATATCACCTTAGCTGATTTTTATTCAAAAAATGAGGAGAATGTTTTGTAAAAAGTAGGTAAAGAAGATTCACAGAGCAAGTTCTCTAAGGCAGCAGAGCCGCAACCAAAAAACTTCTTTAAAAAATGACAGGCGGGTGCCTCGGAACCCTTTAAATCTTACACTCATATACTCTTAACTTTACTTCTCCAACAGCAGAAGTTATTTCACGAATTAGCCCTCACCCCCTCGATCCCCCTCTCCCAGAATAAAAATCTGGGAGAGGGGGAAGACTTGTGTGGGAAATTTTCTTAATTGTCCGGCCGCTTTAGCCTGTTGGAGCGCAGCGGAAATTGCGATTCTCTGGGACGGGACATCAAACCATTCAACAATTCAACAATTCAACAGTTTTGCTTCTTCACACTACATAAAATTTTCGCACGCTAAAGCATTAGATGTTTTGAAGGAAGTATTCTAAGTAAGATTACAGAACAAACCAAATCCTAAGTAGGTAATTCATTTACACCTATTCCGTTTTAGAATACCTCCCTCAAAGGATCTGTCATGCCATGGCGGGTGGCGAAAATTCTTTTGCTGTGTGAGAAAAAAAATTGTTGAATTGTTTAATGGCCTCTCCCCGAGAATAGGGATTTTTGCTTCGCTACAACAGGCTGCGCCTTGTTCATACCCATCTCCTTGCCCTTTCTTAAAAAATAATTCGTAATTTTTGATTAAAATTAATTTTTTGCCTGTCCGGCTGCCTCGACCAGACGGGCGTCCTTTGTGACTCCTCAGTGCTTTCTGTGGTTTTTTATAGGTTGCGGCTTAGCTGCCTTAGAGTTTGGCCCGGTAAACACGCACATAATCCACTACCAGTTGTTGTGGGAATATCTGTGGGTCAACGCCCTTCGCTCCTCCCCAGCTACCGCCAACGGCTAAATTCAAAATCAGATAAAATTTTTGATTAAAGGGCCAGCTTTGCCAGCCTTTATTTTCATTCTCAAAGGAAAAATAGCGCTTGTCATCCACAAAAAAATCCAGTTTTTCCGGACTCCATTCCAGAGTATAGACATGAAAATGAACGGACACATCGGAGAATGTAATCGATCCCCCTTTTTGCGTACCCAGGTTGTGGTTGTAATTGTGGCAATGAATGGTTCCGTAAATTTTACCCGGATCGTACCCCACGTGCTCCATGATGTCAATTTCGCCGTTGTCTGGCCAGGAACCATTGCCATAAATGTTTCGCGAGGGAAGCATCCAGATGGCCGGCCAGGTTCCTCGTCCGGCGGGTAATTTTGCCTTAATTTCAAACCGGCCGTACACCCAATCGGCCCGACCGCGCGTGACCAAACGCGCTGAGGTGTACTCATGGCCCTGCCAGAAATCGCGCCGCGCTTCAATGATCAGAACGCCATCTTCCACCCGGGCATTTTCCAGCCGACGTTCGGTGTAATATTGCAGCTCGTCATTGCCCCAGCCATGGCCACCGACATCGTAGGACCATCTGGTAGAATCGGGTAGCCCCTGGTAGTTGAATTCATCCTGCCAGATGAGTTCCCAGCCCGGGAGATTAGCCGATGTACCCTCCATGCTTTTTTTATTACAACCCGGCAGCATTCCGCCAGCCAGGACAAAGATCAACAACAGATGCCAGCCTTTCATTCTCACCCGTTCATCCTTTTTAAATAGTACACGTCTTCTTTGGGAATGATCCTATCAAAAATTTCCTCATTGTGCGAAATCAACAAAATGCCGCTGCCGGCCACCATTTTCTCTTCAATCAATTTCAACACGCGCTGAATGCTGTGAAAATCCAGCCCATTCAACGGTTCGTCCAAAATGATCAGCTCCGGATGCAGCAGCAAGGCGCGCAACAGATTCAAACGCTGCTTTTGTCCACCGCTTAACCAGGCAACCTTTTTGTGTAAAAAGCGCGATGAAATGGGCTGATCAAAAATATCTTGCAAAAGCGATTTTAATCGGGCTTCGGAAAGTTCTTCGCTCAGGGGCAATCCTTTGAAGACCTGCAGGACACTGGCCTTTAGGTTTAGCGCTTCATCGGCATGCTGAAACACCATACTCAGCTTTTTGCCCCAGACGTTCTGACGCCAGACACGCGGCGCCGTTTGTTCGTTGAAAGCCATGCCGCCCAGTTCAAAGCGCACGCTTTCAGCCTTTTGTAACCCGGAGATGATCTTGGCCAACGTGGTTTTGCCCAGACCGCTGGGCGCTTTAAGGTAGGTTAGCCGCCCCTTTTTCACCAACAGCTCCGTAGACCGGCGTCCGGCGCCTTTAAAAAAAGCGAAATGTTTACCAAATACGGCGAACGGGCTTTTGACACGTAAAACAATATCTTTCCTCTTGGCTTTCAATGGTTTTGGAGGCTGCTGTTTTTCCAGCCAGCTCAAATAGTCTTCAGGCCGGAAAGGGAAGAGTTGCACCTGATGGTCATTCCGGCGTCGCAGTTCAAGAAAACGGATGTGTGGCAGCAAATCGGTATGCTGCGCCCCAATTTCGCTGATGATCGAATAATCATGGGTGATGAACAAAATGGTGCGCGCCTGCTGTCTGTAACGCCGAAACAATTGCTGTAAAAAAATATTACGAAAATAATTGTCCAGGCTACCGCTGGGTTCATCAAAAATAAAAAGTCCTGAGCCATTGCTTTGCAGATCCATTTTTTTCAAAGCCATGGCCAGTAAAAAGCGCTGTTTCTCTCCGCCGCTTGGCCGGTAGGGCCTGGGGTAGACGTGCAAAAGCGGCTGAATCTTTTCTTCAAAAGGCGCAGCCCACAAGCTTTCCAGAAGCGAACGATTGTCACTGTTCCGGGCCAGGCTCCCTTCATTCAACTGTTGTTCAATGGTCATTAAAGGATTTAAATGCGTGGAAGGCTCCTGGAATACAAAAAATCCATCGCGTTGTAGCTGCTTCAATTTCTGAGAATGGAGATATTGGTAATAGCTTCTGTCATTAATCCGGATGTGCAGGCTATCTGGACTGACCAAACCAAAGAGAGTTTGAGCCAGCAGGGTTTTGCCAATGCCCGACTCGCCGAACAAAAAAGTTATTTGCTGCCGTTCAATGATAAAATCATCGATGTACACCAATGGCGCTTTTAACGTTCGGATGGATATCTGGTAATGGTCAATCATTGTTCGATCCGCCTGGCAATGGAATTGGTAATTTTAAACAAACAGATCAGAGAAAAAATAATCACAAATGCCACGCTAATCCCCTGCAAATGTCTGAAGAGCAGGTTGGGCCAGTAGCCCAGATGCCCCAGGGTGTAACCGATGGCTAAAATATCCTGCTTGCTGTCAATATTGGCTAATAAACTGCCCAGGGTTACCGGTAAATTAACGGCATTGACACGCGAAGACAAACCTACGGAAATAATAAAATCCACGCTACATTGTAAAAAAATGGCCGAGGCAAAAACACCGACCGCTTTGTTCAGCAGGTAGGCCAGACTATTTTTCCAGATGATGTCGTAATTAATGATCCGCCAGGTAGAGATGCCACAAACACGCATGGCATTGTAAAAATCGAGACGCTGAAAGTAGTGTATTCGATCCTGTAATAAATCGAACACCTCTAAAAAAATAAACAAACTGATTAAAAAGGCCATTAACACCAGAATCCACAGTTCAGCGCTGAGCGCCTCTTGCTCAATCCAGATGGTCAGCAACACATATCCCAATAAAATCCCGACAATTTGCGGCACAGAACGGATCACATTGAGGAAAAAATGGATGCCGGCCAGCACTCTGGGCCACTCATTCTCTTGCAGGTAATGGATCAGCAGGGTCCAGCCCCAGGCCTGCAAAAAAGAAAAAAGAACCACACAAAAGGCGACAAAGAGCGAATTGAAAAAGGCCTGGTTCAAGCTTTGAAAAGCAGGCCGGTTAAGGAAAAAGAAATCCCACAACCAGAGCGCGGACAGCCCGGCCAGCCAGAAGATGAACCAGCTCTCGGTGGGGCGCATTTGAGCCAGAATAGCCATGCGATCCAGTCTGCGCAGCAGGTGCAGCGTACCCTGACGCAAACTTTGTCCTCCTGCCTCAAAATAGGCGCACATGTTCAGCTTACCTTTCATAAGGCGTCCAGTTTTTGTTGTTGTTTAAAAAGCAGCACATCGGTCACACACTCTGTAGTTTTGACGATCAGGTACAGGCCAAGCACGATCAGCAAGGCCAGATCAAAATTCCGGTAAAGCAGTTGCTGCAACAATTCATAGCTCAAATGGCCATGAATATTGAGCGCCATTTCGATGATCACCAGACTACTGATGACAAATGCAGCCTGTTCCTTGAAGGTAGCCAGATACTGAAATGTACTATTGACGTAAATGTGTTGCAGCACATGGCCATCGAACCGTTTTTTGAAGGCCAGAAGTTGACGCCAGCGAATGCCTCCTCTTCTCTTGAATTCATATTCGTTGTTCAGGTTTTTAACGATTGCCGTGCGCACGTAGCCCTTTTCGCTCTCATGTAATAGAAAGTGGTAAAACTTGAAGGCGTAGGTAATCAACAGGCCATTGGTCAACACGCCCAGCAGGATGAGAAAAAGCAGAGATTGCGAAGAAAAATCCGACTTAATGGAATAGGCTACCACATAAGCTGGAGCAAAAAAGAGCAAATACAGCAAGGCTTTACCGATCAAAAAGCCCCCGGTTTTTAATAGGTTCAATAACAGGGTCCTGTCTGGCGCTTTAAGCAAACGCAGAAGCAGGAACAGCAGATGATAAAGTTGGGGCGATTTAAATTGACGGTGGCGAATAAAAAGGTAGAGGCCCAGGGTTTGCACTCCATAATAAGACAGGGCCATGACTATCAAAAACAGCAGAAAAAACTTAATGTACATCCACAGCAGAGTGGTCAATGGTTTTCGGTAGGCCCGGCGCTGCGCGCTTTCTTTTTGTGCCATGACATCTTCCTGACCAAGGGAAGCGTACTGCTTCCACAAAGACAGGTAATAAGCCGAGTCAGCCCCGGCAAAGGTCCGGGCCATTTCTTTGAACAGGCTGGATTGAAAAGCATCGTGGGGATTTAAATTAAGTTTTTGCAGGGCTAAAACCTGGCTGGCTATTTTTTGCTGGCCCGTGTTGCGGGGTTTTAAGGCCAGAGCCAGAATTAAAATGATTACGCTGACCAGCAAAGCGCTGTAACCATGGAAAGTCAAAATCCGCTTCACGGCTTTCTCCGTTTTGTCAGGTGAAGTGTAAAGCCGTTTTGCACCGTAAGCGCAAAACCGTTGATACGCGCAAGTTCGCGCACCTCGCCAATAAACTGCCGGGTGCTTTGCGGCCAGTTTTTAAGCAATTGCGGCTGGGAGAAGGTGAGAACAATGCTCCTCCGGTCAGATACGATCTTCCATTGCGGAACATCCTGCCCGGTCTGCTGGCCTTTAAAATAGACATACAATTGCTGGTAGGTCTGGTTTTTGTTTTGCACCAGAAATTGTAGCTTTTCCAGAAAATCATTATTTCCTCTTTGTGGGACCTGGTGCCGCTGACGTACCACCTCCCAGACGCGATTCGAACGGTTTTTTACCCAACCAAAAAGGGGCGGATTGGCCTGCACGGCAACGTAGTAATCGTTGCCTTTGCGAAAAACGCGCACCAACTTTTGACCCGAGGTTAAATGGCGCATTCTCTGTTTGCTTTGTGGATTCAACAATTCCAGCGAGGCATCTGGTCGAATGCGCACTGTGTCCATGATCAATGAAACACGGGAAACATAGGTGCTAAATCCTGCTTCATGCAAATTTAAGGGCTGCCCTTCGCTGTCCAGCAAAAGCAGATAGTCCCTATCCAATACTTTTACACGGTAAGCGTGTGTCACGTTATCAGAAAGGGTCACAACCTGTTGCAACTGAAAAGGCGTCCATTGCCCAAGAGTCCGCTTTTCGGCGACCGTCAACTCCTGGCGATAGGAATTGAGCAAGGTTAAAGCCCGCGGGCTTTGGACAATCAAAAAATTCACTTTTTGCGCCCAGCTTAAGGCCAGCAAAAAATTTAAACATAAAATGATTTTACTTTTCATTTGTACCTTTTCACGCATCCGTTCCGAGAAAGATTAATCATTTTAAACATTGCATTCAAGAGCGAAATCGACTAATAATTTCGCGAAAGTAAATTTTGAATGAATAGAAAACGTTCTATTTTTTTCTGGACTTAAAATGCTTAACCGCAAAACAAGCCAGACGGTTCCCAAGGGCCTTAAGTTCTTTTTAAAGAAGCTACCGGGCTCAGGCAAATCGTAACTAAGCGGTGAGGGCTTGTGCCGACATGTCATTCTTCTCGCCAGGCGGCTTAATGCCATCTTTGTTGGGAACAAAAATGCGCCGTGCTGGTTTCAAATTCTTAAATCGTTGAAAAAATTTAAGGCGCGGCAGATGCGGTCACGATCCTGAAGCAGAACGGATTTTTAACGCTTAAAACTTAGTTTGTTATTTGTTGCTCCTAACTTTAAATTAGACACCTATGAAAAAAAGTAAATACCTGGCTGTGGGCCTGATAGCATTGATTTTTTTGAGTAGTTGCATTCACTACTCGGCTCCCTTGAAAAAAGGATGGTCTAAGCCCCATCCCGTCTCTTTCAAAGCGCGTGACCATTTTTTACAGGGGATTTATTACCAACAGGAAGGACGCTACAGCGACGCCCTGGTTGAGTTTTACCAGGCTTTGCATTACGATTCTACCTCAGCGACCATTTACAGCACCATCGCAGAAAATTACATTCGAATCGGTGAGTTTGAAACGGCGGAACTGATGTTGAAAAAAGCACGGCATCTTGCGCCGAACAACACCGACATTCTGCAAATGTCAGCAGAGGTGGCCTTACGTTTGGGCAAGGATGATCAGGCCATCCGCTTTTACGAGGCGCTGCTTAAAATCGATCCTTATGAAGACGAAGCCCGCGAAATGCTCATCCTTCTGTACCAGAAAAAAGGCGATGATCTGGCTGTCGCCCGACACAATAAAATTTTGATGGACCTCTATGGCCAGGACAAAGACTTACTCTACCGCCAGATTCAGATTTATGTCAAGAACAAAAAGTATGAACAGGCGGCCCGAACGGTACGTTCGATTCTGAAGCTGGACAGCACCGATGCCCGTGCTTACTACTTTTTGGGATTAATGCAAGAGCAAAAGATGAACATCGATTCGGCAGCCTATTACTACCGGCGGGCGGTAAAATTCAGTCCTAAATTTTCTCAGGCTCTGGATCGATTAAATTTTATTTTAAGAAACAAAAAAGCCTGGCCCGAAATCATCAATCTTAACCGCTATGTGCTGGCGCATGACACCTCTTCGGCTACGGCCCGTCTTTTAATTGCCGAGGCCTTTTTTTACCTGAATCAATATGACAGCCTCCGTGTCTATTTAGAGCCTCTGCTACAACGCGCCGATTCTCCGCCGGGCGTGTACGAACTTTTAGGACGCATGGAATTGGAAGAGAAAAACTACGCCCGCGCCGTTCAATATTTTAAAAAATCCTTACAAATCGACGATGAAAATCGTCTTTCCTGGTTACTGCTGGCCTTTACCTATTCGGACATGGGCGATACGGCCAGAGCAGATTCCACTTACCAGATATTGTTGAACCGTTACCCCAACGATGTCACGTTCTGGTCCTTCTACGGAAATTTTTTACAGGAAAAGAAGCAATATCAAAAGTCCATAGCTGCCTTTAAAAAAGTACTGGAACTCGATCCCAACAATGAAGCTGCGCTATCCGGCCTGGCTATTATTTACGAAAACCTGAAAATGTTTATGCAATGTGACAGCATTTACGAAGTCGCCTTGGAGCGCTTACCGGATAACGCTTTGATTTTGAACAATTACAGTTACAGTCTGGCTGAGCGCAACAAAGACCTGCAACGCGCCCTGAAAATGGCCAAACGGGCCATCGAATTAAAGCCCGACAACGCCGCCTATCTGGACACTTACGGTTGGGTTTTGTACAAACTCGGGCATTACACGCAGGCCATCCAATACATCAAACGTTCCATTGAATTGCGGGACAATTCCGCCGTGGTTATTGAACACTTAGGCGACGTTTACAAAGCCATGGGAGACCTGGAAAATGCGGTATTTTACTGGAAAAAAGCGCTGGATTTAGAGCCAGACAACAAGACCATCAGAGAGAAAATAGAAGCGAGTGGTTTATGAAAAAAACATTATTGTTCTGCATCACCTTTTTAATCATCATACAGGGATGTAAAACACAAAGTACACTACTTAGAGAAAAATACCCGACCCCAACCTATCGTCAACTGTTAGAAATTCACGACCAGTGGTTGAATAGCATCCGTACGTTTAGCGCCAAAGGTCGCATCACCATCGATTCGCCGCAGTTCTCGGGCAACCTCGAAGCCGACATTGTGGCCAGTGGAAACGATTCTTTGCTGGTAGCCGTAAAGGGATTGTTCGGCAGTCGGCTGGGTAAAGTGTTTATCGGCAAAGAGCGCTTTATTTTCTACAATCAATACGATAATCAATTTTTAACCGGACAAAATTCCGATTTTGACAGCACTTCCTTTTTGCAATTTCCGGTTACCTTAAGCGAACTAAAGCAGGTTTTGCTGGCCAGAGATCAGTTCAATATCTTAAAAAAACAGACCTTTCAAAAGCAGGCCGACGGTTACTTTTTAAGCGCTGAGAACGGGCGTTTTAACTATCGCATCTGGTTTGATCCGGATTATTTACTGATCCGACGTATTGAATATCTGGAAGGCGATCATTTACTCTTTTTTAAAGAATACCGTCAATTTTCTGAACGAAATGGCATTGTTTTTCCCAGAGTCATCAACTTTGTCCGTCCGGAACAGAAAGAGGGGCTGAGTATCATTTTTACCCAAATACAAATCAACCAACCCATTGAGAAGCAGGTTTTTGAAATCAAAGTCAGTGAGTCGGCTAAACAGTTGATTATTCCGTCCAACAATTCATAGATGGTGGGTATTATGGATTTGTCAATCGTTGTTCCCTTTTACAATGAGCAGGATTCGTTACAGGAATTAGTGGAACGCATTTATCAAACAGTCGTGCCCCTGCAATTGAAGTTTGAATTACTTTTTATTGATGATGGCAGCACCGATGAATCGTTTCAGCGTTTGTTGAAAAGCAAGGAAAGCCATCCGGAAATTAAGATCATTCGTTTTCGCAAAAATTTTGGCAAAAGCACAGCCCTGTCCGAAGGTTTTGACCGCGCCAGAGGCAAGGTGGTAATTACCATGGACGCCGATTTACAGGATGACCCGGCCGAAATCCCTAATTTGTTAAACAAACTGCAAGAAGGCTACGACCTGGTCTCGGGCTGGAAAAAGAAACGGCACGACCCGATTACTAAAACCATTCCCTCCAAACTGTTCAATTTTACCACGCGTTTGTTGACCGGCATTAAGATTCACGATTTCAATTGCGGTCTAAAGGCTTACCGGCAGGAAGTAATCAAAGCCATTCCGGTTTATGGGGAACTGCACCGCTATTTGCCGGTACTGGCCCACTGGCAGGGATTTCGGGTCGGCGAAATTCCCGTTCAACACCATCCCCGTCAATTTGGCCAAACCAAATTTGGCGCCCGGCGCTTCCTGAGCGGCTTTTTCGATTTAATTACCGTTCTTTTTATTACACGCTACCGGCACAAGCCCATGCACCTGTTCGGCTTGTTCGGCTTATTGAATATGTTTGCCGGGGCTATCATTCTGGTGATTCTGGCCGTTCAATGGTTCCAGGGCGAACCACTCAGCCGCAGGCCTCTACTCTTTTTAGGAATTTTACTGGTCATTGTGGGCGTACAATCCTTTTCGCTGGGCCTGATTGGCGACATGTTAACCAGCACCAAAGACACACGTCCCAGATTTGCCGTTAAAGAAGTCATTGAGTAAGAACAACGAACATGAAATACCTGAAATATTCGATCATCATTCCTTCTTACAACCGGGCCGAAGAGATTCATGAATTGTTGGCTTCGCTTGCTCAGCTCGAATTCCCGCGGGAACGTTTTGAAATCATCATCGCCGACGACGGCTCCACAGACCGTACAGCGCAAATTGTGGAACAGGCACGGCAGCAATACCCTCTGGACTTGAAATATTTTACGCAAACGAACCAGGGGCCCGGAGCGGCCCGCAATCTGGGGATGCAAAAAGCCAGCGGCGATTTTTTTATTTTTGTCGATTCGGATGTTACGGTACCTCCCACCTGGCTGGCCAACATCGACCGTGCCCTACACCGCGAAAAGGCCGATGCCTTTGGCGGACCGGACACCTTTCGTAAAGATTTCCCGCCCCTGCTTAAAGCCATCAATTACTCCATGACTTCGTTTTTAACCACCGGTGGATTGCGGGGGAAAAAGGGCAAAAAACTGGCTAAATTTTATCCGCGCTCGTTTAACATGGGGCTCAGTCGGCAACTGTGGCAGCAGATTGGAGGATTTTCTAATTTACGCCATGGTCAGGATATTGAATTTAGCAACCGCATTTTGCGCTCGGGCTCCAGAGTCATTTTTATTCCCGATGCGCCGGTTTACCATAAGCGCCGAACCAACCTGCGTCGTTTCTTTCGTCAGGTGTTTAACTGGGGAGTCGCGCGGATTAATCTTTACAAGATAGACAGGCAGATGCTGGAGGTCGTTCATGCTCTGCCGGCTATTGCCACGCTTCTTGTAATACTAACCGCCATTCTGGCCATTTTCTGGCAACCGGCAAAAACGCTATTTGAAATCGGTTTGCTCACCGGCGTTGTTTTAATCCTCGTGGCCATGGTCGATGCCTTTTTTATGTACAAAGAAATCCGCCCCCTGTTTTACTTGCCTGTTGTCATTCCATTTCAGATATTTGGTTACGGCCTTGGTTTTATCTACAATTTCATCCGGCGCGTCATTTTGAAAAAAGGCGCCAAAGTTGGTTTTCGAAAAAACTATTACAAATAAAAGGAATAGCTCATGGCAGCAAAAAAGCAAAAAAAGGCAAAAGGCAAAAAAACCGCGCCTCAGCAATCTCAGACCTTTTCTCTCTCGCCACGAGTTCAGAATTACCTTGCGCTTGCCTTCATTTTTCTGTTTCTTTTGATCCTGCTCAAGCCTCTGGCCATCGATCACCTTTCGCCCCAGGGCGTCGATGTGTTGGGATCCATCGCTAAAATGCATCCCGTGCGGGAATACACGCAACAAAGCGGAGAACAGGCTTTGTGGAATCCAAACCTGTTTGCCGGAATGCCCATTTACCACCGCCTCAGTCCCAGGGCCTTCTCCCTGGACAATCTTCTGGCCAAATTATCCAGATTGTTTCATGCGGTGTTCTGGTACTACTTTTTAGGCGCTCTGGGTGGTTTTCTGCTCTTCCGTTACCTTGGCATGTCGCCTTTAATCAGCCTGTTAGGCGCATTACTCTTTGTGCTTTTCCCTCATTACAAATCGTTGTACACCGAAGGCCACATGGCTAAATTAAAGGCCTTAATGTATCTGCCCTGGATCTTTTTGACCTTCCGCTATTTACTGGATAAAAAAACATTGCTTTCCATGGCCCTGTTTGCCCTGGCCTTTGGTCTGCAAATTCGAACGCAACATTACCAGATCGTTTTTTACAGCGGCCTGGCTGTTTTTGCCCTGGGCATCTATCCGGTAATTAAAGATTTGCTGAATAAAGATTGGCTTTCGGCTGGCAAAACAGCGGGCTTGAGTGTAGCGGCGCTTATTTTGGCCGTTGCCATGGCCGCCCAGCCGCTGTTTCTGGCCAAAGAGTACCTGCCCTACTCCAAACGTGGCAAAACCACAGTGGATGTCAGGCAAACCGCAGCTCGTCAGGAGAAGAGTTCCGGTGTGTCGTTTGACTATGCCACCCAATGGTCTACCCATCCATCCGAAATTTTTACCTGGCTTTTACCGCATTTTTACGGGGGTATGTCCGGAGAAACTTACGATGGCAGTAAGTTTCCCCAGCTTAAAAATCAGCGTATCCCCGGTTACTGGGGACACATGCCCTTTACACAAAGCTATGAGTACATGGGCCTTATTATTTTGATGCTGGCTGTTCTGGGGCTTGTAGCCAACTGGCGAGACGTCGCCATTCGCAGTTTATTTTTTCTTTTGCTGGTTCTGGTCTTCCTTTCCTTTGGGCGACATTTTGCCCTGTTCTATCATCTGTTTTTTGATTACTTCCCCTTTTTCAATAAATTCCGTGCGCCCATGATGAGCGTGACGGTCAGTTACTTTATTATTGTGATTTTTGCTGTTTTTGGCCTGAAGTATCTGCTGGAATTAAAGCGCGACAAAGTGGACTGGAAACAACAAAAATTGATTCTGTACATATTCGGTTCTTTTTTTGCCCTTGGCCTGATTTTCTGGTTGTACAGCCTTGGCGCTTCTTTTACCAAGGCCGGTGAGCAATATCAGGGACAAACCCTGGAAATCATCAAACAGATGCGACAGGAATTTTTCCAGCGTGACCTGATGCGTTATTTTGTATTGCTCATTCTTTCCGCTGCGGCCCTATTTGCTTATTTAAAGAAAAAACTGCCGGCCCTGGCTTTAATTGTAATTCTGGGAGTATTACAAATTGCAGATTCTTTGCAGGTTCAAAGCCGTGTCAAACCGCAATACACAGATCTGAAACGTCTGGAGCGACAATATTTTCGCCCTAACCAGATCGACCATTTTCTGAAAAGCGACAACGATCTGTTCCGCATTTTTCCCAGCGGTAAGCTATTCACCGACAATCGTTGGGTCTATTTTCATCAATCCATCGGTGGCTACAGCCCCATTAAAATGTACGCCATTGAAGAGTTAGTGGAAAAGAATATCTACAACGGCTGGGACCGTGACCTGCCTTTTAACTGGAATGTGTTAAAAATTCTGAACGTAAAATACGTGATCAGTCAGCAGCAGCTGCAACATCCCTTTTTGCACCTGGTAAAGAGCGATCCTGCGGCAAAACTGTACGCCTATTATTTTAATCAATACCTGCCGCGTGCCTTTTTTGTGGGCCGCGTACAGGTTATTAAAGATGAATTGCAACGTCTGCACACCATCAACAGCCCGGATTTTGATCCTGCAACCACGGCCATTCTGGAAGAGGAGTTGGCTGAACCTATTTCTCAACCGGACAGCAGCTTTACCCGCGTACTAAAATTTACGCCCAATGAACTGCAATTGCAGGTTTACACAGATAAGCAGAGTCTGCTGGTCATTTCTGAAGTCTTTTATCCGCCAGGATGGAAAATCTTTTTAGACAATCGTCGGGTGCAAAAAGTGTACAAAACCGATCACGCCATTCAATCCATTGTCGTTCCGGCCGGTGAACACACCGTGCTATTAAAATTCGAGCCCGATTCCTATTTCAGGAATATCAGGATTTCCTACGCCTCTCTGGGCATTATCTATTTGATTTTAGTTGGTTCGCTGGCGGGCTATGTACTCAAGCGGAAAAAGCCAAAAGCGTAATTGGTTAAATGGTGCCGGAATGTCATTCGAATGTCCCGCCTTGCGGGACGAGGAACTTTTGTAAGGGCGAAGCATCTTTTGCAAAACTTTGCAAAAGATGCTTCGCCCATACTCCTATCTGTCCCGACGCTCTCGGGGTATCGGTCGAAATGACAATCAAAGTGGGATTCAGACCAGAGAATTCAGCAAAGTGCAAGCATTAAGCTTGCGCCTACTGATCGACTAATTTCCCCATCGCCTCAATTTTCGGGGAGAGGGGGCCAGGGGGTAAAGGCTTCTCTGCCTGACAGAACAAAAAAATGGAATATTTTATGTTTATTCTCATCACACCGGTTCACAACGAACGCGCTTTACTTGAAGAATTGGTTAATTGTGTATTGCGCAGTACCTTCAAACCAGAAATCTGGGTCATCGTCGATGATGCCTCGAATGATGGGAGCGAAAACCTATTGCAAAAGCTGGCTGAACGCAACCCGTTTATTCGCTTAACAAGAATCGAAGAGCAACCGGAATACATGGGCTTTCACATTTCGGAAGTCTTTCGCAGCGGTGTGAAGGCCGTAAGAAATGAAATCGACCAGGCGCAATACATCGGTTTTTTGGACGCCGATATCCGCTTTGGTGCGAGATATTGGCAACATCTCAAAGATTTTTTAGACACGCATCCTCAGGTGGGGATTGTTTCCGGTGTCCTGTGTTCCAGAAATGCGCGGGGGCAATGGCAGGTGGAACCTTTCCAGCGCAGGGACAATCCCCGCGGTGGACTGCGATTGGTGCGGGGCGCCTGTTTTAAAGAAATTGGCGGGGTACCGCGCAGCCGCGCCTGGGACCCGGTAATGAACGTTAAAGCCCGCACACAGGGCTGGCAGGTCGTTACCCTGACCGACGTTTTTGCCGTAAGTGTCCGTCCCACAGACGCTCGTTTCGAACGCAAAGCCGGTGAACTCAGTCGGGGGCAAAGAGACTGGCATTTGCACCATCCCTTTTTTCAGGTATTAACGCGTGCCTTTTTTAAATCCTTAAAAAGTAAATCGCTCCTCGGTTGGTACTACATTAAAGGCTATTTACAGGAAAAACGGAGGGGCGGTGAGCAATTTCCCGTTCCTGCTGTGCGCAATTATTACCGCAAAGAGCGCAGCCTGGAGTGGTGGCGTATCCTTAAAGCAAAGCTTACGGGCCGTCCATCACCTCATGCCCTGATCCCCCAGATCATTGTCCCTGAAGAAAAAATTTTTGAGTTCGATACAAAAACCATGGATTCCACGGATTGAAACGAATGTCTGGATTGTAACTTAAAAAAACCTGGTGTATTCAGGTGGAAATTTGTCCTGAATTGAACGCATCTTTATTTGAGACTTAGAATGCTATTAAAACCATTGGTTCAAAATAAAAGCGGTCGAAAATTAGACAAAGCGTTTTACCAACAAACGGATGTGACTGCTATTGCACGGGCATTGCTGGGGAAAGTACTGGTTTCTCAGATTGATGGCCGAAAAACATCTGGCATCATCGTAGAAACCGAAGCCTACAGCGCTGAAAATGATCGGGCTTCCCACGCCTATGGGCGCCGGCATTCAGAGCGCACGGCCATCATGTACCGATCCGGTGGCTTGACTTACGTGTATCTCATTTACGGGATGTACTACCTGTTAAACGTGGTGACCAATCTGGAACACGTCCCGGACGCAGTGTTGATTAGGGCTATTGAACCGTTGGAGGGGCTGGAACACATGCTGCAGCGCAGAAAACAAAAGAAACTAACGCCCAACCTGTCCAACGGTCCCGGTAAATTAACCATCGCTCTGGGAATTACTCTGGAACACTACGGGGTCGATTTAACCGGGGACCTGCTGTGGATTGAAGACCGCGTACTCTTTCTGCAAAACTCCCAAATCGCCAGCGGAAAACGCATTGGTGTGGAATACGCCAAAGAAGATGCCCTGCGTCCCTGGCGTTTCTGGATTAAGGATCACCCTTTTGTTAGCAAACACAGGAGTTAGAAATGCCATTCAGTTTTCATGAAGATCGCAATCGGTATTTTCAGATACAGACTGAAGTGACCGAACAATACATCATTCCTTTTATTGAAGAAAAGTGGCCAATACCGCACACAGGCCATGTGTTAGAAATCGGCTGCGGCGAAGGCGGTGTGTTGAAAGCCTTCACTCGAAGGGGCTGGCATGCCGTGGGCGTGGATCTGTCCGGTGAAAAACTGGCTCTGGCCCGGCAACGGATGGCCGAAGAAGTAAAACAAAAACGCTTGCGTTTAATCAATCAAAATATTTACGATGAGCGTTTTAAAGACGAATTTGCCAACCAATTCGATCTGATCATTTTAAAGGACGTCATCGAACATATTCCACAACAGCAAAGATTGCTCACTTACCTGCACACATTTCTCAAACAAAAGGGCGTTATTTTTTTCGCCTTCCCCCCCTGGCTAATGCCCTTTGGCGGCCATCAACAGATGTGTGCTTCTTTTTTGAAAAAGGTGCCCTATTTTCATTTGCTGCCCATGCCCTTTTACCGCGCCCTGTTAAGAATGGCCGGAGAATCGAATTCCAAAATAGAGGCCTTAGCGGCCAATAAACAAACGGGTATTACCATAGAACGATTTGAACGCATATTAAAGACAACAGGCTACAACATCTTACAGCGTCGTTTTTATTTGTTCAATCCCATTTACCGTTACAAATTTGGTCTCAGGCCAAAAGAACAATACGCTTTTTTAGCCCGTTTGCCGTACATCAGAGATTTTTTTACAACGGGTGTGTATTATTTGATTTCAAAATAGAATAATCAATTTTTAATGACTTCATGATTTTTGTCAAACGTGCAAAAATTGTTTATATTTTTAGTGTAATGATAAAGCAGATTGAGAACGAGTATGATTCCTAAAGTAGACATATATCTTGGAGATTGTAAAGACCTTTTAAAGAAAATACCCGACAATTCTGTTGATTTGATTTTTACATCTCCGCCCTATGCCGATCAACGTAGAAACACCTATGGAGGCATCCATCCCGATGATTATGTGCAATGGTTTTTACCAATCTCCCGGGAATTGCTCCGTGTGCTGAAACCAACCGGTACCTTTGCTTTAAACATAAAAGAAAAGGTTGTAAACGGTGAACGAAGCACCTATGTGATTGAGCTGATTCTAGAACTCAGGAAACAGGGCTGGCTCTGGACAGAAGAATTCCTACCCTGGAAAGTGGCCAAACAGATTTAGGGATGCCTGGGAAAGAATCTTGCAGTTTAATAAAAAC
Organism: Caldithrix sp.; assembly: GCF_056497305.1. Lineage (NCBI taxonomy): Bacteria > Pseudomonadati > Calditrichota > Calditrichia > Calditrichales > Calditrichaceae > Caldithrix > Caldithrix sp. The sequence goes on from NZ_JBSMDE010000127.1 coordinate 68,148, forward strand.
AAGAAATTTCATATGTACCAGGAAGCCGTGATGGTGCCCATCGGAGATTGGGCCAAAACGCGTTTAAAAAAACTAAGTGATCGGGATAAAATTAGGGACGAATCCAAAGTAGGAAGCGGTTTTGGCAATAATATTTCTAACTGGTTAGATAGAAAAATGGTTTACCCCACTAATGTAATTCACCTGGCTACAGAATGTGGAAATAAAAACCACAGTGCAGCCTTCCCAGAAGGATTGCCTGAGTGGTTTATTAAATTATTTACTCAACCAGGAGATACAGTATTAGATCCCTTTATGGGTTCGGGGACAACGTTGTTTGTAGCCCAAAGATTAGGACGCAATGCAATCGGTATGGAAATTGTACCAGAATATTTTTATATGGTTAAAGAACATCTGGAAAAAGAAGAATTACCATTATTTAAATATTATTGGAAAGTTTAATCAAAAATGAAGTTATTCGCTACGTATCCAGTAATATTAGCCAATTTCATGAAAAAAGAATTGAAAATCTTAAACATCTTCAATTGAAGAGAGTCCTGCGTAGAAAAAATCCCTATCTCTTTAAAGCAAAAAATCTTTTAACGGCTGAACAGATCATTAAAGGTTTGATTGATGCTCATCTTTCTTCTAAGGCAGCAAAGCCGCAACCAAAATCAACCACAGAGAGCACAAAGATTTCGAAAAAAAATGAAATTTATTGACATGAAAGGCGAAAACTCAGCAAAGCGGCACAATTTGCTACCCCTTCCCTTTATTAAAAGAAGGGAAGGGGGCCGGGGGGTAGGATCTCCAGCACAAAAATTTTCGCACGCTAAAATGCTAGATCTTTTAAGGGAAGTATTCTAATGAAGAAACGCTTTTTGGCGATAGGTTGGAAGGGCTGGCTATTTATGTAAACAGCATCGCATTGGGCGGTTGGAAATCCGGAATTACAGGGATTGATCTGGAATTTAATAAAGATCAGGTTCGCTACATTGTGGCCATTAAGTCCGGCCCCAATTGGGGAAATCAAAGCCAGAAAGAAAAATTAAAGGATTATTTTAAAAAGGCCAAAATTACACTTCGCACAAGTAATTCCAGACTGATTGTTGTAGCTGTAAGTGGTTGTTGCTACGGTAAATCAAAAAGGGTTGATTACGGCGACTATTTTTTTTACTGCGGTCAAAGATTCTGGGAATTCATCTCTGGCCCAAAAGACCTTTACAAGGAAATAATTGAGCCCCTGGGGCACAAAGCCAAAGAAAAAACGAGCAATTCTTGCAAGAATATGCCAAAGTGATTAATCGATTTACCATGGAATTCAGCCAGGAGTTTTGCAAGAAAAGCGGTGAAATTGATTGGCATAAATTGTTGGAATTCAATTCAGGCTACGAAAATTAAATTAACCGGCCTTTTTTTTCAACCTCTTCCACTCCGGCACAACCAGCAGCAAAGTCACTCCTACCGCCAGAACATCGGCCAGCGGAAAGGCCAGCCATAAACCATCCAATTTTAAAAAATGAGGTAAAATAAAGATTAAAGGCAATAAGAATAAAATCTGGCGGGCAATGGCTAATACAAAAGCCGGCAGAGCTTTGCCCAAAGCCTGGAAATACCCGGCACCGATCATTTGAAATCCGATTACGGGCGTTAGTAAAATAATTAATCGCAAGGCACGGGCGCCCTCATGAATTAACTGCGCATCTTTACTGAAAACAGAAAAAATAGGCTCAGCCAATAACATTAAAAAGGCAAAGATGCCTGTTACCGTAAGCGTCGCATATTTTAAGGCAAATTTCACCGTCTGCCAGACACGACCATAATTCCTGGCGCCAAAGTTATAGCCTGTAATGGGCAAATAGGCCTGCACCATGCCAAACAGAGGCATAAACGTCATGCGTAAAATGCGATTGATAATGCCGTAAATGGCTACAGCCATTTCGCCCCCAAAGGTAAACAAACTGTGGTTCAAAATAGCGGCCAGCACGCTGGCCGCTCCGTGTCGGGCGAAGGATGAAGCGCCGATGGCTAAAATCTCTTTAATCACTTTCAGATTAGGCGTAAAGTACTTCCATTGAAAGGTCAATATGCTGCGTCCGCTGTAAAAGAAATAGATCAAAAATAACATGGTTAAAAACTGCGACAATACACTGGCTATGGCTGCCCCTTTAACCCCCAGCTTTAGTGTGAAAATAAATATGGGATCAAAAATAATATTTAGCAGCGCGGCCATGATCATGGTCAGCATGGCAATTTTGATGTTGCCTTCGGCCCGATTCACATTATTGAAAATCATGTCAAACATTAAGAATGGGGTGCCGATTAAAATGTACACAAAATATTCATGAGCAAAAGGCACCATTTCTCCTTGCGAACCAAAAAGAAAAAGTAGAGGATCGGCGAACAGGTAGCCTATAAGCACAATCAATCCGCTTACAACAATGTTGAGCAGTAACACATTGCCAAAAGCATTTTCAGCCCCTGGTAAATCTTTTGCCCCCAGCCTGCGGGAAATAATGGAAGCGACGCCCAGCCCTAATGTTTGCGACAGGGAAAAGATGAGCATTTGAATGGGCATGACAATGGACACGCCGGCAATGGCCAGCGCGCCTAAACCCCGACCGATAAATATGGTGTCAACCACGTTGTACAGAGCCATGGCCAGCATGCCTACCGTAGCCGGAACAGAAAGGCGAAAAAGCAGAGGGCCAATACGCTCCTCGCCCAGAGCCCTACTCGATTTTTCAACCGCTTTCATTAAAGATTTACATTCCTTTTAAAAAAAATTTTCCATCCCTTACTGCCCGAACTTTGCCACAGTTAAATTGTCTGCAGACTGCTTTTAAGCCGAAATTTCGAGCATTTCATTGATTCCTCTTAAATTAACAATTTCTGCAAAATTCACAAAATTTTGTAGCTACGTTTGCTTTGAAAGTCAAAAGCAATTAATATTGTTAAAACACATGACTGAAAAGCGAGGCTGCCATGCGTTTTATCGCCGATTTACACATCCATTCCCACTACTCCATTGCCACCAGTAAAGATTTAATTCCGGAAAAACTGGATTACTGGGCCAGAATGAAGGGCATTACCGTGGTGGGCACGGGTGATTTTACACATCCGGGCTGGCTGGCCGAATTGAAAGAAAAATTAGAACCGGCGGAAGACGGCTTGTTCAAATTGAAAGAGGAATTACGCCTGCCCGGCGCACCGGAAACGCCCGTCCGCTTTTTACTGACGGCCGAAATCAGCAGCATTTACAAAAAGAACGAGCGCGTAAGAAAATTGCACAACGTCATTTTCGCCCCCGATTTTGAAAGCGTTGAAAAAATTCAGGCCCGTTTGTCTCAAATCGGTAACATCACCTCCGACGGCAGACCCATCCTGGGCCTGGACGCCAGGGATCTGCTGGAACTGGTATTAGAGGTCAATGCCCACAATTTTTTTGTACCTGCCCACATCTGGACACCCTGGTTTTCTGTACTGGGCTCTAAAAGCGGATTTGATTCCATAGACGATTGTTTTGAAGATTTAACGCCCTATATTTACGCCGTAGAAACCGGCCTGTCTTCTGATCCGCCGATGAACTGGTTGTGCAGTTTCCTGGATCGCTTCACACTGATCTCCAATTCCGATGCTCATTCGCCGGAAAAATTGGGACGTGAAGCCAATCTTTTCGACACAGAACTAAGTTACCACCACCTGGTGGAAGCGCTGAAGAATCCGCAGAACAACCATTTCCTGGGTACCGTTGAATTTTACCCTCAGGAAGGCAAGTACCACCTGGATGGCCATCGCAAATGCGGTATTCGCTGGACTCCGTTGCAAACTCTGCAAAACAAAGGCCTGTGTCCGGTTTGCGGTAAAAAAGTGACTGTTGGCGTGCTCAATCGCGTGGCCCAGCTCTCCGATCGCGAGAGCATTGACAATGTGACCGGACGTAAACCTTTTTACTCACTCATCCCTTTGAAAGAGGTACTTTCCGAAATTTTAGGCAGCGGAGCACAGTCCAAAACCGTGCAAAAGGCCTACCAGAATCTGATTCAAAAAGCAGGGTCTGAATTTAATCTCTTACTCAATTTGCCTCTTGCTGAAATCAAACAAATGACCAATGAACTGGTAGCCGAAGCCATTCGGCGCATGCGTAACCGCCAGGTCATTGTTCAGGAAGGATTTGACGGACAATTTGGCCGTATTCACGTTTTTGCCGAAGGCGAAACCCAAAAAGGCTCCAGTCAAAAGTCATTGTTCAGCGATCTGGTAGCCGAACCGGAGACCGCTTCCTATTTTGTGCAACCTATTCCCTTTGACATGAAAAAATTTCGCCTGCTCCAGCAAAGAAACGCACAGCAGGGAGCGGTTCAAACCAATTGGCTGGAGCTGGAAAACGGCGCAGCTCTGCTTAAAGACCTGAATGCCGAACAACAGGCCGCTGTGCAACACTTCCGTGGTCCGGCCCTGGTTTTGGCCGGCCCGGGCACCGGAAAAACGCGCGTCCTGACACGCCGCATCGCTTACCTGATTCAAAACGGACATGTACCGGCCCATGAAATCTTAGCCATTACCTTTACCAACAAAGCAGCCGACGAAATTCGTCAGCGCATTAAAGATTTAATCCGTTCCAAAAAGGTTGAAAAACAACTGAACATCGGTACCTTTCACGCCTTGGGCTACCAGATATTGAACGAAAACGCCGAACACATTGGCCACAAAGCGCCCATTGCCATTTTTGATCAGCAGGACCGGAAGCGGATCCTTCGAACCATAGCCGGCCTAAATTCCGAAGAATTCGAAACCTTTAACCAACAACTGCTCCAGATGAAATTACTGCTGCAGGAAGAGATTCAGGACGCCCGCTTTTTAAACCTGCTGTCTCAATACGAACACTTTTTGCAGGAACAAAATGCGGTCGATCTGGAAGATTTAATCTTTCTGACAATCAAACTCTTGAAAACGCGTCCATCCCTGTTAAAGAATTACCACCATCGCTACAAATGGATTCTGGTGGACGAATATCAGGATATTAACCGCGGGCAATATGAATTATTGAAATTGCTTTCGCCAGGCGACCAACCCAATCTATTTGCCATTGGCGATCCGGATCAGGCCATTTACGGATTTCGCGGTGCAGACGTACGCTTTATCCAGCAGTTTGAAACGGATTTTCATCCGGCAAAGGTTTACCGCCTGAAGGTAAGTTACCGGTGTTCCGATCATATTTTAAAGGCTTCGCAATCCATGCTGCGCCCCGGCGCCCAGCAAAAACTTCTGGATGGTCTGCACGAAGGCTTGAAAATTCAAATCGTGCAGGAAGCCAGCGATAAAAGTGAAGCTGAATTTGTGGCCAGAACCATTGAACAAATGATCGGAGGACTCCGTTTCTTTTCCATGGATTCGGCCATCACTCAGGGACATCAATCTGCTAAAATCAACTCTCTGGCCGATTTTGCCATCCTGGTTCGCCTGAAAGCTCTGATGCTTCCGCTGGAAAAATCATTGAAAGATCATGCCATTCCTTACCAGATCGTAGGCCACGATTCCTGGCTCCAGGAAGAACCGGTGCGTTCGATTATTGAAATTTTGCGCTACGTGCTCATCGGTAAATCTTATTATCTCAAAAAAGAATTTGCTGCCCGCGACATGAACGGGCAGGATTGGTCCATGCTGGATCAGATTGACCGGCAGCAGACGTCAATCGCTGAATGGATTGAATGGATTACCCTGCACTTCATCAAGGGACAGGGTTCCGCGGACAAGAAAAAAATCCGCCAACTGCAAATTCTGAGCGAGCCATTTGGCAAAGACCTGGCCGGCTTTTTACGCTTTGCCTTTTTAGGGCAGGGTAGCGATTTGTACCAGCCGAAGACCGAACAGGTTACCCTGATGACCCTGCACGCGGCTAAAGGGCTTGAGTTCCGGGCCGTTTTTATTGTGGGCTGCGAACAGGGACTGTTGCCTTACGATCTTTCTGGAAAGCATCCGGTCCATGTCGCGGAAGAGCGACGCCTGCTCTACGTGGGAATGACAAGGGCCATCGATTACCTCTTTTTAAGTCACGCCCGACGTCGATTTTTGTTCGGTAAAACACACTACCTGGCGCGCAGTCCGTTTCTTGGCGCCATTGAACAGGAACTGATTGAAGCGCGTAAGGAGCGACCGCCTAAAAAACGCAAAAAGGATGACGGCCAGCTCTCGTTGTTCGATCTTTAGAACACTGCCTTTAAACGATTGATCCTTGTACAATGACACGTGGCACGAAGTATCCCGAATGGTCATTTCGACCGATGTACGAAGCGAAAACGACGTGCAGAGCGGAGAAATCTTTCTCAGGCGTAAGGGCGAAGCATTTTCCTGAGGGTTGTTCCAATTAGCGCAACCTCTAAATCGCTCTTGAGAAAGACTTTTCAAAAAATGCTTCGCCCTTACAAAGGTATCGAGCTGAAGCTCGAGTTACGGCGCGCCTGTTAATTCTCTGTAGGTGTAAGGGATTCTTCCTCCCGCTGAAGCGGGATTCAGAATGACATTCGGCACAAGCCTTCACTGCCTGGGTAAACTTGCCCCTTCGCAAAATAATTCATAATTCGTAATTTTTAATTAAAATTGTTCCTTTGTGCATTAATGTCTTTGCCTTATTTTCTGTGGTTGATTAATGTTTGCTACAGTTGTAAGTAAATTATTGATCCGTTAAAAGGACTGTTCCCAAAAATCAAAATATGGGTTCTGCTTCATCCGACTGGCCAGACGAAAATGGGCCTGTATTGGAATTCAAACGGAGCGCGGAAGGGGCAAAGATTAAGATTAAAGATAGAAGATTAAAAGAGGGAAGGGGGGAAGGCGCTTATTTGACATGTAAAAGTTTGAGACGTTGTGTAAAAACATTTCCTCTGATTCGGGCAAAATAAATGCCCGATGGAAGACCATGAAAATCGAAGGTTACCAAGCCGCTGAAGCGGCTTTTCCGGAAAAGCACTTTTTGACCAGAGAGAGAAAAGATTTCAATGGCGACTGTGGAGTTGCCCTGCTCAGGCGGCAAGCGGAACGTCACGCGATCGTTAAAGGGATTAGGGTAGCAGGAAACCAGCGCAGTTTGGGCGGGCGCGCGTCCTTTGCCGGTTTCAAAAATGTCCGATGGCGTGGGATAGGTAATGGGCTGGCCCAGTAACCAATCCATTGCCGACCAGAGGAAGGGCCAGTCCGACCCCTGATCAGACAACTCCTGTGCAAAATTGGTACTGTCACGATCATCGTCTTCTTCCACTTCGGCATGTGGCCCCAAAAACAAGACCCGTCCCTCTCCGTAAGTAAAATTGATGGCTCCGGGCAAATCATGGTAAGCATCCCAGGTGCCAATAGTGTCGAACGTAGTCTGTTCATGAGCTACAAAATAGGGGCCGCCGTAGTACAGCATCACTTCATGGTCCGGTTCAAACTGATTGATGGGATTATTCGGATTGAGGTTGAGTTGCGTCATGGTGTAATTGTCCCATGGGGCAATCGAATCAATGGCGCCAACGGCAATACCATCGAACAGATCCAGCGGATAATCCAGTAAGCCGTCCTCTTCCCAGATGATGGAATCGCAGGCAAAATAAGCCCCGGCACAAATCCCCAAATAGCCGCCTCCATTGGCCACCAATTGTCGAATGTGAGCAAGGCCGGAATCATTAATAGCCAGCTTGTAGTAATAAGCGTAGCCGCCAGGAAAACAGATGGCCTCGAACTGTCCGCTCAGTGGATTGTCGTTGATAAATTGGGCATCCACTTCCTGGTAGCTGATACCCTTCCATTGCAAGAATTGTTCAAGCGCGGTCAGTCCATCCTGCCACACACCAATTCCGCCATCATTGTAAATGGCAATCTGAGCCTGGCCAAACAGACCGGCAAAACTTAGAAAAAGAAACAGTAAAACAGAAAGATTTCGTTCAGGCATTGGCTTTTCTTGTTCTCTTTTTGGAAATATTTTTAATATGAAACACATTCAAAACCAACGATATTCCCTTCAAAAAACTGGTTTTTTATTTTCTTCAGATTAAAAAACTGCGTTTCTAAAGATTCAACTGTTTTTTAACCCAGGCTTCCAACCCCCCGGCCAGAATAATTTCCTGGGCGGCAACGCCAAATGGTTTTATTGAATAGGCACGCCCTTCCAGTTCAATTTTTCCTTCCTGAAAGTTCACGACCGCCTTCAAACCTGTTCGAATGGTAAGTTGCTCTGTGCCATACCGTTCTTTTAAATCTGCGATTAATTCCGGCGCTTCCACCACCATAAATCCATTATTGATGGCATTGCGTTTGTACGTTTCGCTAAAAGAACCGGCCAGCACCATTTGAATACCCGCATATTTCAAAGCCGTCGCGGCCTGCTCTCTTGAACTGCCTGTACCAAAATTGAAACCGCCGACCAGAATATCCCCTTTTTTCATGATCTTTACAAATTGCGGATCATAATTTTCCATGACAACGCCAGCCTGCTGCTCTGGGGTAAAATCATCAAGGTAAGTGTACTTGCCGGGAAAAATACCGTCTGTGTTCAAATTGTCCTGCGGGCAAAAAAGCAGTTCGCCCTCAACACGGGCAGGGAAATCCGGTAACAGTTCTACCTGGCCTGGGTTTTGCGCTGGAGCCGGATTGATTTTTATTTGCGCCCTGATGAGCTGTGAGGCCACTTTGAAGGGACTGTCGATTTTACCACTAATGGCCGAAGCCGCTACTACCGCTGGCGAAGCCAGGTAGGCCTGCGCATTCCGCGAGCCCATTCTGCCTTTAAAATTACGGTTCGTGGCCGATATGCCCACTTCTCCGTCTTCTAACAAGCCGGTTCCTAAACCAATGCACGGCCCGCAGCCCGGCGGCAAGGGAATGGCGCCCGCCTCAATCAAAGCCTGCCAGTAGCCTAATTTTTCGGCCTCCTTTTGTACCTCGCTCGAGGCGGCGGCGATGTAAAATTTTACATGATCGGCTACCTTTTTCCCCTTAACCACGGCGGCCGCCTGGGCAATGTCTTCCAGCCGACTGTTCACACAGGAGACCAAATAGGCCTTGTGAATCTTGATGTTCTTCCGGGCCAGTTCATCAACCGGAGCAATGATTTTAACTGTATCCGGTCCGGCCACGTGTGGCACCACTGTTCTAAGATCCAGGACAATTTCTTTGGCATAAAAGGCATCGGCATCCGCAACAGGAATGTTCTGTTCCAGCTCTTTGATGCGCTTTTCATTTAATCGGGGATGTTCTCCGCCGCCATCGGCATCGGAAGGTACGCCCGCCAGGCCACGCTGTTTGATGTATTCTGCCCGCTGACGCAACCAGTTGATGGTTTGCGCGTCGATGGGGAAAACGCCGGCCAGGGCTCCCCACTCCGTTGTCATGTTAGCAATGGTCAGGCGTTGATCAATGGTCAGGTCGGCCACGCCATCACCGCCAAACTCAATGGCATGGTTCAGAACCTCGTCGTGACTGAAATAGCCGGCCAGCGTCATAATCACATCTTTGCCCGTCACGCCGGGTCTTAAGCGGCCGGTCAAATTTACTTTTACTACCGGCGGAATTTGCCACCATGTTTTCCCCGAAGCCCAGATGGCCGCCGCATCGGTACGAACTATGGGCGTTCCCAGGCAACCTAAACCGCCGTACATGTTGGAATGGCTGTCGGAGGCGACCACCATGGTTCCTGGCCAGGCATACCCTTCTTCCACCATAATCTGATGTCCAATGCCCCGACCGGCTGGGTAAAAATCAGCGCCCATCTCCCTGGAAAAGGCTTCGATTTTACGGTACTTTTCTAAGTTTTTTTCTGAACGATCCTGGATGTTGTGGTCTAAGGTGTGCACCACCTGGCGGGGATTGAACAACGTTTTGGCCCCAATCTTTTTAAATTTAGGAATCACAGCTCCCGTGTTGTCGTGCGTCATCACATAGGCTGGTTGAATCATAATGTAATCGCCCGAATGCGCCTCAACGCCCTGTTTCAGGCCAACAGCAAATTTTTGCGCAATTTTCTCAATCAATGTTTGTGCCATTTTCCAAACTCCATGATGTAATGTTTTGTAGCATTCCCTTCAACTTTTTTAATCGGTTCATTTTCTATCCTAATTCCATTGAACCAGGAACCAGGATTGCGCCATGGGTTAAAAATACAGCGCTGTTTACAGACCGGAGCAAAGAACCGATTGTAATAATCTAAAACTTTCTAAATTAATAAGGATTCGAACAAGATTCAAAATTTACTCAACCGCTCGGAAGACATTTCCGCGCTCTCTTCATTATTTGAATATTGTAAAAACTGTAGAAAAAATTGAACAGGTTAGGAAGAAATTGAGCCTGCCATGAAAGATCGTGGTTTTCGATATAGGTTTGCTAACTAACTGCCATTTCGACCAATGCTCCACTCTGGCGGGATAAAGCGGAGAACTCGTTGTCAGATGTAAAGGCGAAGCATTTTTAACAAAAATGGTTCCATTTAACGCGACCTCTTTGTGTACGAGTTTGAGCAAAACCTTGCAAAAAATGCTTCGCCCTTACAAAAGCCTCGAGCTTAAGCTCGAGTTACGTTGCTCTTTCGAATGGTCTGCCAATGTAAGGGATTCTCAGAATGACATGCCGGCACAGTTCCTCACCGCCTGGACATAAGTTGCCCCTTTGCAAATTAATTCGTAATTCGTAATTTTTAATTAAATATTGCTCTCTTGTACATTCTTGGCTTTGCTGTGTTCTCTGTAGTCGATTACAGGTTACGGCGCTTCTGCTTTCGATTAACGAAAAAATTTTGAACCA